>JAYUMO010000066.1:0-6609 GCA_043762555.1 Gemmatimonadaceae bacterium
GTGCGACGGACGGTTTTCCCAGCGAGGCGAATGCCATGGCGCTCGGCGGCGTGACGGAGGCTGGCCTGGATGAGCTGGTCGTAGTTCATCCCGGCGGCGCGCGCCGCCTTGGGGAAGCAGGAGTTGTCGCGCGGATCCGGCAAAATGCCGGGGAGCGGATTGACCTCGACGACGTTCGGCACGCCGTCGGCGTCGAGCCGGACGTCCACGCGCGACCAGTCGCGGCAGCCGAGCACGTAGTAGGCGGCGAGGGCGACTTGCTCGATGCGGCTCTGGAGACCCTCCTCCACCTGCGCCGGGCACTCGAAGATCTGGAGCGGATCCTCGGGGCGGTCCCAGAGCCACTTGGCTTCGAAGCCGTAGACGGGGATCGAGCCCTCGGGGAGGGCGTCGAAGCGCATGTGGACGATGGGCAGCACGCGCGCGGCAGCGCCGTTGCCGAGCACCGCGCAGGTGAATTCCGCGCCGGGGAGATATTCCTCCACGAGCACGGGCTGCTCGTAGCGCTCGAGGAGGAACAGCGTCTGCTCGGCGAGCTCGGCGGGGGTGCGGCAGAAATTTCGCTCGGTGATCCCCTTGGACGAGCCTTCGTGCACGGGTTTCACGAAGAGCGGCAAGCGGAGCCGGCCGTTGACGCCGCGGAGGCGGCGCGTGGTGACGCGCTCGAGGAGGGAGGAGACCTCGTGCGCCGCGCGGACGAGGACGAAGGGCGCGGTGGGCACACGGTTGTACGACAGGTATTCCTTGGTGCGCGCTTTGTCGAGGCACAGCGAGAGCGTCCACGGGTCGGAGCCGGAGTAGGGCAGGCCGAGGAATTCGCAGATCGCGGGGACGTGGGCTTCGCGGTTCGCGCCGTTCATCCCTTCGGCGATGTTGTAGACGATGTCGGGTTGGGCTATCCGGAGGCGTTCGGGGAAGTCGGGGGTGGCTTCGAGGCGGATGACTTCGCCGAGTTGTTCGAGTGCGTGCTCGACGGCGTCGATGGTCTCGGCGGCGTCCCATTCCGCATACGTGTCGTTGACGGTGGTGAGAAGTGCGGACTCGGCGACTACTGGACTACTCTCCGGTACGTGGACGGGGTCGGCGGTCGGCGGGCTGGAGTCAGCGCGACGGCGAGAAAACTTGCGGCGTCGGGTGGATGGCGATTCGGTGGGACGCGTGAGGTCAGCGTCAGCGGCGAGGCGAGGGCCGGATGGGTCCGGCTTCTGGTTGTAGGCGAATGCTATTCGCGTCATCTGCTCCGTCGCATCGGGCGAGTGGGTGATGAGGGTTGATGGAAGATAGGGGGGAAAGATTTTTCGCGCAATGATTTCTTTGAGAAAGTGCGAGGGGCGAACTGCGGTCCGTAGTCCATAGTCCGTAGTCCGCAGGGAGATAGTTGGGAGTAGGAACGGCCTCCTGAGCAGTGCGCCGATGATAGTGATCTCTCATAAGAGACGCATCATCATCGTCGGCGTTACTCGGAGATCGCCATGTTCGTGCGGACGCATCGGGATCTTGTCGTGTGGCAGCGTGGGATGGATGCTGCGATCGAGGTCTACGCGTTGGTCGGCAGGTTGCCGAAGAACGAGCGGCTCGGCTTGGCGAGTCAGATGCGACGCGCGGCGGCGTCGATCGCGGCGAACATCGCGGAGGGTGCCGGACGCGTGCACCGCGGAGACTATCTCCGCTTCATCTCCATCGCGCGAGGGTCGCAGATGGAGCTCGATACGCATCTGGAGTTGGCGGTACGGCTCGGATACCTCAGCGAGGCAGAGGTGGCGAGAGCGCAAGCGATGTTGGATCAGACGGGGAAAATGCTCGCGACGTTGATACGGGTGCTGGGGAGAGAGAAAGGCAATCAAGAGAAAAGCAGTCCATAGTCCATAGTCCGTAGTCCATAGGGAGCCAGTGGGGTGTAGGAACCGCGAACCTGCCGCGCCCTACTCTCTACTAGCTCCCTCTGGACTACGGACTATGGACTATGGACTGCAGTTCTTGACCGCCGTTCAAACCTTGTGATGCTCCACGCGCGCCGCTTCCCTCCGGTCCTCGGCGTCGTAAACCTCGAAGTCGGAGAAAAATCCGGGCGCGAGCTCGCGGAGAACTCTGAGCACCATCAGCGCGCATCGCCGTATCTCCATCTCCGCGCCTTCGCTGGTGCGCAGCTCCAGCATCGTCCTCCACGCCCGGACATTCCCCGTCACCACGATCTTCGTCTCCGTAGCGTTGGGTAGGACGGCCCGCGCCGCCTCCCGGGCCATTTTCCGCCGGTGCACCTTGTCCGCGATCCAGGCGTGGCGCACCATCAACTGCTCCACCATCGCGACGTAGGCGGCAAGCGCGAGCTCCATCTGCGCCTTCCAAGCAGCCTCGAGAGTAGGATCGCCGAGTATCGCCGGCGGGACCACGAAGCTCGCGTCGCTCTCGTCAACATAGCGCTGCGATAATTGCGAGTACGCGAAGCCCGCGCGATGGCGAACAAGCTCGTGGGTAAGCGACCGACTCACGCCTTCGAGCAGCAACGTGTAATTCGCGTGCTCCAGCACCGAGCCATGGCCCTGCTTCTTGATGTTATCCAGATAATCCCGCGTCGCTCTATTCGCGGGATTCTTCTGGCTCATGTAACAGAGCCGGCCGGCGAACTCCGCGAGGCGCTCGCCGTCGGTGCTGTCACCTATCCAGTGAACCGACAAATGCGCCGGCTCGGCGAAGGAGGGACGCGCGAGCACCGTGATCACCGGCTCAGTGTAGTATTTCATTCCGAGGCGGTCGGCGTGGCGAAGTGGGGACAGCGAAGCGCTCGTCACTCGAGAAGTCCTAACCGGTATCGGCCCCACGCGCGCTCGCGTTCAACCGTATCGAGCGCGTCGCGCGCTTGCTGCGGCAAGGGGGGCAATGTTGGATCGTACTTCACGTCGGCTAACGCGCGCTGGCCGTCGAGGGGGACTTTTACGCCGGGGTTCAAGATCCCGGTGGGGTCGAACGCGTCCTTCACGGCCTTGAACACGATTCGCGCTTCCTCGGGCCAGACGTTTTCGAGCAGTGGCGTGCGCAGCCGGCCGTCGCCGTGCTCGCCGCTCAAGGTGCCGCCGAGTGAGGCGACGAGAAGCGTCACGTCTTGGAGGACGCCTTGGACGGTGCCGCGCCAGTCGGCGTCGCTGACGTCGATGAGCGGATTGACATGCACGTGCGCGTCGCCGGCGTGGCCGAAGATCACGCCCTTGATGCCGCGCTCGTCCAGCGCCTGCCGCACGCCGCGCACGTAGGCGGGAAGGTGCTCGGGGGGCACGGCGCCGTCCTCGATGAACTGCATGCTCTTGAGCTTCGGATCGAGCGTCGCGAGCACGGGGCTGGCGGAGTGGCGGACCTGCCAGAGGGAGCCTTCGCTCGCCGGGTCCAGCGCGACACGCACGCGCATCGCCCCGGCGGTAGTAAAGGTGCGCTCGAGCTGGCGCGCGGCGGCGGTGGCGGCGCTCACGTCGCCCCCCTCGACCTCCACGAGCAGCACGGTGTCGGTGCCGTCCATGATCCCGATGTCGTCACCGGATGATCGCGCGAGCGCGACGAACGTCCGGTCGATCAGCTCGCAGGCGCTGGCCCCCGCCGCGCGCGCACGGGCGGCGGCGTCGACGGCCGAGGTCAAGCTTCCGAATTCGGCGAGCAGACTACAGGTGGCGGACGGAATGGGTACAAGCCCGACCTCGACGCCCACGAACATGGCGAGCGTCCCCTCGCTGCCGACGAGAAGGTCGACGAGCTCGCCGCTGCGCGCATAGTCGGCGAGCGCGTAGCCGGAGCTGTCCTTCCGCACGCCGGTGTGCGCGCGGAGATGGCCGGGGGTGGCGAGGATCGCCTGATGCGCGCCGTCGCGAAAGCGCTGCAGGGCGGGGATGTCGGACGGCAACGGCGCCCCACGCCGGACGACGCCGCGCGTGCCGTCGTCGAACACACAGTCGAGCGCGGTCACCCAGGCGCGCATGGCGCCGTAGCGCAGCGTATGCGCGCCGGCGGCGTTCGTCGCCGCCATGCCGCCCACGGTGCAGAAGGGGCCGCTGGACGGGTCCACCGGGAAGCGCAGCCCGTGCGTGCGCGCCGTTTCGTTGACGT
This sequence comes from Gemmatimonadaceae bacterium, assembly GCA_043762555.1. GTDB lineage: Bacteria > Gemmatimonadota > Gemmatimonadetes > Gemmatimonadales > Gemmatimonadaceae > DATKOH01. The sequence continues at coordinate 4,090 of JAYUMO010000066.1, forward strand.
CGGCTCGCAGCGCGCCCGCGCCGGCCCAGACGCGGCGCCACGTTTCGTCGACGCGGGAGACGCCGGTGAGCTGCGACAGATCGACCATGACGCCATCGCCCACCGCGCCGCCGGCCATGCCGCTCGCACTCCCGCGGGGAATGAGCGGCGTGCCGCTCCCGCGCGCCCAGAGCACCAGCATGCGCACGTCGTCCGCGTCGGCCGGCACCGCGACGGCGCGGGGGACGGCGCGCGCGATCCCCGCACCCTCGGAATAGACGGCGCGGGCCAGTTCATCGTCGCGGAAGACACCGCGGAAGCCAGGCGGTTGCATTCGGAGGGAGAATGGCGTCGCGCGGCGTCGTTGACAAGCGTCTCACGCGCCCGGCATTATCCCTCATGGGCATTGACGCGCCGCGCCAGACCGGCCAGCTGATCAAGATCGAGACCGACCGCCGGCTCGGCCACGAGTGGGACGAATGGGACGGGACGCCGCTGGACAACGGGGGCGATTTCCGTGCGCCGGCGCGGCTGTATTTCGGCTTTACGGCGCTCGGCTTCGTGCTCGCGGGGCTGGTGCTGGCCGGGGGGGTGTACCTGCTGGCACCCAGGCTGGGGGCCCTCAATTCGGGGCTCCCGGGGGGGCTCTACTATAGTATAGGAGGGGGGGTGGTCTTGGGGCTGGTTTGGCTCGGACTCATCGCGGTGGCGGTGTACTCGGGGCGGGCCATACTACCCGAGCGCCTGGCGGAGCGGGGGCTGCTTTTGAAGACGCTGAACATCGCTTGGAGGACGGGGGAGCTATTCGGGGTGAGGCGGGATTGGACGGGGCATGCCTCCGTTGCCGTGTACGACCGGCTGGCGCTCGCGCGGAAGAGGTCGGTTTCGCCGGATGAGCTGCTGATCCTCATTCCGAGATGCCTTTCAAGGGAGGCGCTGGACGGGGTGTTGGACATCGCGAAGAGGCATGGGGTGCTGGCGTATGTGGCGACGCGGGGACAGCTGGCACGACGCGTGATCAAGGAACGGAGGCCCAAAGCTGTTATCGCGGTGGCTTGCGAGAGGGATATGGTTTCGGGGCTTCACGACGTCGCGAGCCGGGTTCCGGTGCTCGGGCTGACCATGACGCTTCCGAATGGGCCGTGCAAAGACGCTTCCATCGACCTGGGACGAATGGAGGAATTCGTTAGGAAATATCTGGTCACTCGGCAGTAAAGGCATTCGGGAATCGGGAATCGGGAATCGGTGGAGAAATGACAACTTTGGAGTGTCGCTACTCCAAAGTTTTTCTTCATCCACCGATTCCCGATTCCCGGATCTCGACCGGCGAAATCCGCGCCGGCTACGGTGGGACGACGATGAGGGCACGTCCGGCGATCGGGCCGATCGTCGCGGGGGTGGGGCCGATGTAGTCGCCGTCCACCTGCACATCGACCTCTTTGGCACTCAGGGAGCGAGCGGTCATGGTGCGAGCGGAGAGGCGGAGGACGTCGCGAGAGTGGGGGGTGCGGCCGAGGGCGACGTCGAGGAAAAAGCGAGCGAGGGCGAGGCGGGAGCGGGACGTTAAGAGAGTGAGGGCCAGCAGATCATCCTCGGGGTCGGCGGAGGGGGACAGGATGGGATCGCCGCCGTAGCGTTTCAGGTTGGAGGCCACCACGAATGTGGCCTGTTGCGCGAATGGGTTGCCGTCGGCATCCAGTCCCTCGACGGCGATCGGGGGGAAATCATAGCGGAGGAATTCGGTGAGCGCGGTGATGGCGATGCCGGCGCGGCCGAAGCGGCGCTTGAGCGACGGCGAGAGGTTCTTCATCACGTGCGCATCGAGGCCGACGCCCATCCACATGAAGGACGTTCGGTTCGCAGCGCGCCAGGCGGTGAGGGGGCGCGTGCGGCGGGACGTCAGGTATCGCTCGGCGCGACGGGCGCTGGGGCCGATGCCGTATTCGCGGGCGAGGACATTGGCGGTGCCGAGGGGGATTATCGCGAGCGGGATCGGCGATCCCAACAGTCCGGTGGCGGCCTCGCCGACGGTGCCGTCGCCGCCGGCGACGACGACAACATCCGGCGAGTCGGTGGCGCATCTCCTGGCGATGAGCGTGGCGTCGCCGGGGCCCGACGTGGGGCGCGGCAGCAGGGTGAGGCCGGCGGCGCGGGCGCGGCCGATCACGTCTTGCGCCCAGCTGTCGGAGCGCCGCCGGCCGGCGACGGCGTTATAGATCAGGTACCCGCGTCTCATCGCGCGCGCAGGCGCGGCAGGGGGATCTCGTCGGTCACGGTCCATCGGAAACCGTCGCGTCGCACGAATAGGAAGGCGGCGGCTTCGAGATGGTCGCGCTCGCGCGAGCGACGGGCGCGAAGGGAGGCGAAGATCAGCGCGCTGTCCCCGTCGGATGTGACGGCGGGACGGGACAGCGCGAGGACGTCGGGGAGACTGTCGAGCGGCATCCCGGCGAGCACGTTGTCGACCACCGAGCGTGCAGACGCGTCCATCGCGCCGTCGCCTAGCAGCTGCCGCACGGTCGAAGAATCGAGCTGCATCTG
>JAYUMO010000067.1:0-3378 GCA_043762555.1 Gemmatimonadaceae bacterium
AGGCCGACCACCAGGCCGCCCACCGCGCCAATGGTGAGGATCGGCACGTACGCCCGGGTGATGATGGCGGGCGGGAGGCTGAGCAGGATCCCGACGACCAGTCCCGTCTGCCACTCCGGGATCCCCAGCGCGACGAGTGGGATGAGGAACCCGGTCGCGAATCGATTGATGAACGCCGCCGAGACCGCCGCGCGCTTGTCGGGGAACGACATGGGGATCATCGTCGCGACGGCGAACGCTCCGAAGGCGACGCCGGCGAGGAGGGCGAAGGTGAGTCGGGTCATGGCTGGCCTGGATGGAGGGTACGAAGCTGCCCTCCTCGGGGGGCGCGGTCAATCATGCTGAAGGCCTCACCGGCGGCGTCGCCGGATCTCGCCGGTGAGCGCGCATTCGAGGGCACCCGCGATCTCGAGCGCGCTCACCGCCGCGATGCACTCGCGGGCGGGGAGCGAGGTCTGCGCGCAGAGCTCATCGAGCGATGCGGCCGCGGCGTCGAGCGCCGCCCACACCGCGCGCTCGGCGTCGCTGGCGAACTGCGGAGCGCGTGGGCAGGGCGGACGGGAGAGTCCGAAGAGCGCGAGGGCATCGTCGACCTCGGCGATCACCACCGCGCCGTCGCGCAGGAGAAGGTTCGAGCCCGCGCTCGCCGGCGCGTCGATCGGCCCGGGGACGGCGGCCACCGTGCGGCCGAGCTCGAGCGCATGCCCGGCGGTGATGAGCGCGCCGCTCTGACGGGGCGCCTCCACCACGAAGGTCACCTGCGCGAGCGCGGCGAGGATCCGGTTGCGCTTGGGGAAGGAACCCGCGCTCGCGCGGTCCCCGGGCAGTTCTTCGGTCAAAATGAGCCCGCGCGCGGCGATCTCGGCTTGCAGCGCACGGTGGGACGCGGGATACACGAGATCGACGCCGGTGCCGAGCACCGCGGCGGTACGCCCGCCGGCGGCGAGCGCGGCGCGGTGCGCGGTCGAATCGATCCCGCGAGCGAGGCCGCTGAGCACGGCGACGCCGGCTCGCGCGAGCGCGGCGGCGAGATCGCGCGTCACGCGCTCGCCGTAGGGCGTGGCGCGACGGGTGCCGACGATCGCCGCCGCCGGAGGCGCGATCGCATCGAGCGTGCCGCGCGCGAAGAGCACCGGCGGAGGATCGTTCAGTTGCCGAAGCGCATCCGGATAGTTGGAGTCCCCGGTCGCCAGGCCCAGCACCAGAGCGCCACAGATCTCCGCGCGCACGAGGGCTGCGTCCGCCTCCGCGCGGGCGCGTGCCACGTCGGCGGCTGAGAACTGCGGGTCATCCAGCGCTTGCGCGACGGACCCGAATCGCGCGATGAGCTCCGAGTACCGCACCGCTCCCACGCCGGGCAGGAGCGAGAGCGCGAGCGCATCGCGCCGCGCATCGCGCTCAGGGGCGCGCGGCGTCCTCCGCCCTCTCGGCCACGACCGCCGCCTGGCGCAACGACAGCAGCGTGGACCACCAGCCGGCGAGCAGCTCGTCCAGTCCGCGGCGCGCGGCGCTGCTGATCGCGAACACGCGGAACGCCTCCGGCGCCTGGATCGGCGGCCGCTCCAGCTCGCCGAAGAGATCCATCTTGGTGAACACCACACAGTGGGGCTTCGCCGCGAGCTCGGCCGAGTAGCTGCCGATCTCGCGACGGAGCGCGTCGTACTCCACCTGCCAGTCGAGCGAATCGACCGGAACGAGAAAGGCGAGCACGCGCGTGCGTTCGATGTGCCGCAGGAATTGGAGGCCGAGCCCCTTCCCCTCGTGCGCACCCTCGATGATCCCCGGAATATCGGCGACGACGAAGGTGCGATGATCGCTCAGCTGCACGACGCCAAGGTTGGGCGCGAGCGTCGTAAAGGGATAGTCCGCAATCTTCGGATGCGCCGCCGAGATCACCGAGAGGAGGGTGGACTTCCCCGCGTTCGGCGCGCCGACGAGGCCGACGTCGGCGATGAGCTTGAGCTCGAACTCGAGGTCGCGCACCTCCCCCTCTTCCCCGGGCTGCCATTCGCGCGGCGACTGATGCGTGGCGGTGGCGAAGAAGGCGTTCCCCTTTCCGCCGCGCCCCGCCTTGGCGACCACGAAGGAATCGCCGTCATCCAGCACCTCGCCCAGCAGCTCGCCAGAGCTCGCGTCGCGCACCACGGTGCCCGGCGGCACGGGGAGAACCACGTCGGCGCCCGAGCGGCCGGTCTTGTTGTTCCCCATGCCGTGCTCGCCGCGCTCCGCCACCCACCGATCGCGGTACGTGTAGTCGAGCAGCGTCGCGAGATTGCGATCGCCGCGGATGAGCACGTCGCCGCCGCGCCCGCCGTCGCCGCCGTCGGGGCCGCCCATCGGCACGCGATGCTCCCGGCGGAAGGACGTGCATCCCGACCCGCCGGTGCCGGCCTCCACGCGCACGCGCGCGCGATCGATGAACGCCATCACTGCGCCGCCTGCACGCGTGCCCAGAGCCGCGCGATCCGTGCGGTGGACGCGGCGCTCAGCCGAAGCGCAGCGATCGCGAGCGCGCCGTCCACCTCCGCCGGCGTGGCGCCGGCGTGCAATGCGCCGTGCAAGTGCGAGTGCAGCTGGCGGTCCTGCTCCGTGACGGCGCAGACCGCCGCCACGCACAATTCGCGCCGCTTGAGGTCGAGCGCGGGCCGGCCGAGGACGCGGCCATAGCCTTCCTCGATCATCCAGTCGTCCAGCGCGGGGTGGAGCTCGCGGATGTTCACCCGCAGGCGCTCGTACAGATCGCCGTACACGGTGGCGCAGGTGCGCTCACCGCGCGCGCGCCATTCCGCGGCACCATTGCCCGCCATGTCCGTGTCGGAGCGCGGAGCGCTGCACCCCGACGCCTTGCGCCAGGCACGCATCGCGTTGAGCGCGCGCGGGAAACCGACGAACAGATACGATTGCAGGATCACTTCCTCCACCCACAGCGGGTCCACGTCGCTCTCGGCGGCACGCGCGGCGCCGTTGCGCAGCGCCATCTCGTCGCCGACGGCGATGACGACCGCCAGCGAGATCAGTGCACGAGTGCTCTCGTCGAGCGAGACCAAGGTAGCGGGGGGCTGGGGGGGCCGAGTCATCGAAACGTCGAGCGAAGGCGCCGAATCACGCGACCGTCTCCCCCCGAAGCGCCTTCGCAAGGTAGGGGTCCACGTCCGATTGCTTGAGCAGCCACTGCTTGTAATCGGGCGGGACGTTCGCGATCCGCTGCCCCTTGTGCTTGCCGAAGGGCATGACGTCGGGCACGCGCGCGCGCTCGGAGTGGAGCCAGAGCGCGTTCCACGACTCGGGGAAGTCCAGCTTGGCGACGATCCGCCGCAGCAGCGCCAAGTTGATGAGGATGTCGACGGCGGCCGAGTGCGCGCGACGGCAGAGATCCCG
>JAYUMO010000068.1:0-5749 GCA_043762555.1 Gemmatimonadaceae bacterium
CCCCCGGGGCGCCCCCCCCACTCTTCTTCCTCAGTCGCGCGGAGCTAGGTCGCATCTGCAGTCCCGACCCGCCGCGCCGTTCCAGCCACTACCCTCCACTATCCACGCCTTCTATCGTCCCAGCCTCCTGTCAGCCTCTACAACCTGTTTCCCACTCTCACCCTACTCTCCCCTACGAGAGTAGCAGCTCCGTCACGAGCGCCGCCGACCGTTCCGCCGCGCCGAGCCCGGCCCGCACCATCTCCCGCGCCGCATCGCCCGCGCGCGCCGCCGCGGCGGGCGAGCCGAGCCACTCCACCAGGCGCAGGCACAGATCTCCCGCCGACCTGACGCTCGCACCGCCGCCACACGCGAGCAGCATCCCGGCGTCTCTACTCGCGCGGTGTCGCGGCCCGAAGAGCACCGGCACCCCGAACGCGGCCGGCTCGAGCACCGAATGCAATCCCGCGGCGTGAAATCCGCCTCCCACGTACGCGACGTGCGCCAACGCGTACAAGTCGCCGAGCACTCCCACCCGATCTACCAGCACGAGATCGGCCGCGCCCGCGTCCGCCGCGCCCAGGCGCGCGCAGCGGATCCCCCGCGCGTCGGCCCAGCGCTCCTCCATCCCTAGATACGCCTCGCGTGGCTCATGCGGCGCAACGATCATTCGAATGCCCGGCACCTCGCCGCGCACCGCGCGCCACGCCTCGTATAGCGGGATCAGATCCGCATACCACGTGGATCCGGCCACGAGCGTCGGCCGGTCGCTCGCCAGCGGCGCGAGCAACTCGCTCCGCCGGTCGGTCGACTGCGCGCGCGCCCACACCTGGTCGTACCGCGTGTCCCCGGTGACGCGGATCGCCGACTCGCGCACACCGAGCGACGTGAGCCGCCCTGCGTCCTCGGGCGAGATCGCGCCCACGAGATCCAGCCGCCGGTACGCGTCCTCCAGCACCGCACGCCCGATCGCCGACCGGCGCCCGGAGCGCTCGGCGAGCGTCGCGCTGATCAGGCCGAGCCGCACCCCACGCGACGCCGCGACACTGGCGAGCACCGGCCACACGTCCAGCTTGCTGAACACCAGCGCGCGGGGCCGCAGCGCGTCGACCATCGCGCGGGCGTCATACGCCGTGTCGAAGGGTAGATAGTCCGCGCCGTCCACGGGGAGACCGCGCGCGAACGCCTCGGCGCTCGGCGAGAAGAAGGTGTAGGCGAGCTGGAGGTCGGGGTGCGTCACGCGCAGGCGCTCGATCACCGGGCGGGCCTGCAGCCCCTCGCCCACGGACGGCGCGTGCACCCAGAGCAACTCGCGCGCCGGGTCGCGCACCCGCGCCGCCCACGCCCGCCAGCGCTTCAAGACGCCGCGCCGCGCGGCGAGGCTACGTCGCGTCTTCCGATATCCCAGCGGCTCGAACCGCCACGCCAGCCGCGCCGCCAGCCACGACGCCAGTCGCGCCGCCCGTGCCGTCCCCTCGTACAGCAGCGCGACGAGCGGGTGCACGCCGACGCGCGCTAGGACTTCGGCGCGGCCGTCGCGCGCGCCGCCGCGGCGTCGATCGCCCGTCGGAAGGCGGCGAGCGGCTGCGCCCCGGCGAGCACTTGGTCGCCGATGATGAACGTCGGGGTCGACTCTACGCCCGCCGCCTTCGCGCGGTCGATGTCGCCCGCGATCGTCGGCCGCATCGTCCCCGCGGCGATGCACGCGCGCATCGCCGGGATATCCACGCCCACGCTCTCGGCGAGCGAGTCGAACGCCGCCGCCGGATCCGCGAGCGTCTCCCAATAGCCCTGCGTCTCGAAGAGCGCGTCCTGCATCGGCCAGAACTTCTCCTGCGCTGCCGCGCACATGGCGGCTTCCGCCGCGGGCATCGCGTTCTTGTGCTGCGCCAGCGGGAAGTTGATGTACGCGAGGCGCACGACTCCTGCGTCCACGTACTCGCGCTTGAGCGCCGGGTACGTGGAATCATGCCACATCTTGCAGTACGGGCACTGGAAGTCGCTCACCTCGATCACCCACACGGCGGCGGTTGGCCGGCCCTGGATGCGTGCCCGGTCGGCGGCGGCCGTCGCGCCGCTCTTCGCCGGCGCATCGGGGCTCGCGCGGGAGGACGTCTTCCCCTGCTGCGCGTCGGCGCACGCGCCGAGCGCCATCGCGAAAGTTAAGGCGAGCAGTGGCCACGACGACCGCTGGCGGAACCGGATGCGAAGACGGGTCATCGATCCTCAGAAGGCGGATTCCAGGCGGCGCAGCTCATTCGTGCGCCGGTCGAGCAGATAAGTATAGCCGCCGCGGCTCAGGATGGCGGAGGCGAAGCCGAGCTTTCGCGCCAGGCCGATCGTGATCATGCTGCCATGCCGGAATTCCACCACGTAGACCCCCTCCGGGCCGGCGGCGACGAACATGCGCGAGCCATCGAGCGACACATCATAGGCGAAGCGCGCCACGGTCCAGGGGCGCCCCGCTCTCGGCCGCGTGGGGTCGCTCACGTCGAAGACGCGCACGCCGCCGGTGCCGACCGCCACCGCCACGCGATCGCCCAGCGCCGCCACGCGCCGCGCGGCGCCATCGATCGCCGCCGAGCCGATGATCGCGAGCGAGTCTCCCATCACCCGCAGCGCGACCAGTCGCTCATCGGTGGCCGCCCAGAGGATCGCGCGCGCGGCATCGAACGCGAGCGCGCGCAACGGCGCGCCGAGCACGAGCCCCGGCCAGCGCGCCGTGCTGTCCGCGTCCACCGGCGCGACGGCCACGCGCGAGCCGCTCGCGAAGAAGACGCGTCCCTCCGAGGCGGCCACGGCGGCCACGCCCCCCTCGCTCACGAGCACGCCGCGCCCCTGTCGCGGGGGGAAGAGGTAGAGGCCAACGCCGGACCCCAGCGCCAGGAACTGGGTGCGTGGCGCGAGGTCCACGGCCACGATGCCGAGCAGTCCGGCCGCCCGCGAGTTGGTGGGGATCAGACTCGCGCCCGAGGCGAAGATCTGCACCCCCTCACTCCCCGCCACCGCGACTCTCGAATCGTTTACCGCGAGCGCCGTCGGCTCCCCTTCGAGATCGACATCGACGGTCCGGGGCGAGATCGGTTGCACACCGCGGAATTGCACGGCGTGGAGCTCGTCGTACTGTCGGCCGACGAGCCACCCGGTGACCCCGCCGATCACCGCGCCGGCGACGACCACCGAGTAATTCGTGGGTTTCTGCGTGGCGCCGAGCGCGTACCCCGCGGCCCCGCCCACGAGGAGGCCGACCACCGCGAGCGCTCTCGCCTTCGTCTTCTTCCCCCCCTTCTCGGTGAGCACTGAGTCCTGTTGCGCGCGCGACGGCGGCGCGACCGACGCGAGGGCGGCGAGCAGCGCCAGCCCGCCGGCGACACGCACGCGCCCCCGCGCGACGCGGCGGGGGCGGTGGGGGCGACGGAGCCGGTTCGGAGGATCGGATGCGGAGCCGATGGGGATCACGAAGGAGTAGGGGGCCGAGCGGCTTAGATAGTATAGTAGGGGTCCGCGATACCGTCCTCCGTCCCCCCCGGTTCTCGGCCCGCGTCCCGGCGGGGCGCGCTCGTGTGGGGATCCCTCTCCTTGACACCTTTCGGGGGGATTCCTATACTCTCGTTTGAAGGCGAAGGTTTCGACCGCGGGGACGCCGGATCAAGGACTGATCGTCGGCCCACGGGCGGAGCCGTTGGACTTGAAGCATTTCGCCGGGGCCTCGCTGGCTCCGGCCGATTGAGCGTCACCGCTTTGGTCGTTCCCCCCCCTACCCCACGAGGTGAGCCGGAAGCGCAAGCCCGGTTCGTTGGCCGCGACGCGATCGCGCGCGGCCCGGTTCCCACCATAATGGATCGCGCACTGACGCATCCATTCGGAACGCAGTCGAATAAGGAGGAAGCATGAGACGTCTTGTCAGGTCAGTTCTCGCGATCGTTTGTGCCCTCATCGCCGTGCCGACATTGGCGGCGGCGCAAGAAGGCGCCACGATCAGCGGGCGCGTGACGGCAGAGACCGGTGCACCGCTCAATTCCGCCAGCGTGTTCCTGGACGGGATGAACATCGGAACGGTGACCAAGGAAGATGGCCGGTATCAGTTCGTCGTGCCCGCGGCCCGCGTGCAGGGCCAGCAGGTGACGTTGACCGCCCGCCTGATCGGTTACCGCGCGAAGTCGGTGACGGTGACGCTCGCGGCCGGTGCGATCGCGCAGGATTTCGTGCTCGCGCCCAATCCGCTCCGCCTCGGCGAAGTGGTGGTGACCGGGTCGGGCACGACCAACTCGCGCGAGAGGCTGGGCGCGGTGATCAACTCGGTGGACTCCGCGGCGATCACCAATTCCAACTCGTACAACGTGGTGCAGGCGTTGACGGCGAAGGCGCCGAACGTGAACGTGACCACGCAGGCGGGCGATCCGGGGGCGTCGTCGTATGTCCGGATCCGCGGCGTGCGGTCGCTCACCGGTGACGCGCAGCCGCTGTTCGTCGTGGACGGCACCCCGATCGACAACTCCACGATCTCGTCGGACTATTACAGCGGCGTCTACGGCGGCGCGGTGAGTCCGAACCGGGCGTCGGACATCGATCCGAACGACATCGAGAATATCCAGATCCTCAAGGGCTCGGCGGCGGCGGCGATCTACGGGGCCGCGGCGTCGGACGGCGCGGTGCTCATCACCACAAAGTCCGGCAAGTCCGGCGCCACGCGCTTCTCCTTCAACTCCACGCTCCAGCTGGACGACGTCACTGGGAGCATCCCGCTCACCCAGGGCTGGAATCAGGGGAGCGGCTTCAACACCGCCGTCTGCGGCGGTCCCGATTGCGTGCTCACGGGCGCCTCGTGGGGCGCTCCGGTCGCGACCGGGACGCCGGTGTACAATCACTTCGACGAGCTCTTCCGCACCGGCGACTCATGGGACAACAACCTGACGCTCTCCGGCGGCAACGATCGGACGACCTTTTACGCGTCGGTCGGCTATCTGAACCAGCAGGGCGTGATCACCGGCCCGAACAACTTTTACGACAAGGCCACGGTGCGCTTGAAGGCGTCGCAACGGCTGGCGGACCGCATCAACATCAGCGGCAACTTGGCCTACGTGGACGTGAGGGTGCAGGGCCTCCGGCGCGGCTCTGACGTCTCGGGGATCGAGCTCGGTGGGTGGCGCACCACCCCGACGTTCAACAGCCAATACTTCCTCGATTCGACCAACGGGTTGCATCGCTCGTATCGCTTCCCGCAGCCGTCACCGACGTCCTCGAACCTGGGTCGCGTCTACGACAATCCGTTCTTCCAGATCAACGAGGTCCCGAATTCAGAAGACGTGAACCGCGTCTACGGTAACCTGACGCTCGACTGGGAGGCCAACGACTGGTTGACCGTCAAGGACAACCTGGGCGCCGACTACTACAACGACCAGCGGGCGTCGGCGCTTCCGCTCACCACGTCGGCGTTCCCCACCGGCTCGGTGACGATCGGCAACAACTCGATCTACTCGCTCGACAATTACCTGAATTTCGTCGGCAGCAAGACCTTCAACCCCAACTTCAGCGGGTCGCTGACGCTCGGCACGGAGATCACCTCGGCGACCGTCGTGCAGAACTTCACGACCGGCCAGACGCTCCTCGCGCCGAAGCCGTACACGCTGACGAACACGGTCACGTACATCCCGTTCGTTTACCAGTCCGAGATCCACACGCTGTCCTACTATTTGCATGCGACGGCGGCGCTCTATGACCAGCTCTACCTCACCCTCGGCGTGCGCCGCGACGGCTTCTCGACGTTCGG
>JAYUMO010000069.1:0-6205 GCA_043762555.1 Gemmatimonadaceae bacterium
GAGAAGCTACGCGCTCCAGGAGGGGCCGACAAGACGACCCCGATCGCGCCCGCGCGGCGGGGGGCCGCGATCAGCCGAGTTTCGCGATCTCGGCGAGCACTTCGGCGTTCGCGCGCTTCTCGCCGCTGGACCGCTCCACGTGGCGCCAGGCGATGCGGCCATCCTTCCCGATCAGGAAGTACGCGCGCGTCGAGTGGAACTTCTCGGGGAGCAGCACGCCGTACGCGCGCGACACGTCGCGCTTGAAGTCGCTGAGCAGCGTCACCTTCATCCCGTACTTGTTCTTGAACTCGCGCAGCGTGGGCACGGAATCGACGCTGATCGGGAGCACCTCCACGTCGCGTCCCGCGAATTGATCGAAGTCGGCGGAGAAATCGCAGAGCTCGGCGGTGCACACGCTCGTGAACGCGAGGGGGAAGAAGGCCAGGAGCACGTTCTTCGTGCCGCGGTAGGACGAGAGCGCCACCGGCGCGCCGGCGGTGGAGCCGACCGTGAAATCCGGCGCGAGCTCGCCGGGAGCCGGCGGCGGCGTGGTGGGAGAGGCGATCATCGGGGTCGCTCGAGAGAAGGGAGGGTCACGGCACGGGGGCCGACGACACGGGCGCCGCCGGCGCATCGCCGGGGGTCGGCGTCGCCACGAGCACGGCCGTGACGGCGATCACGACCGCGGCGACCGCGAGCTCCCGGAGTGCCGACCGTCGAATGCCGCGCGCCGCCGGCTCGGAGCCGAGCTGGGGCCGCGGGAGACGCCAATTCACGGCCCCGATCGCCGCGACAACGGCGACCGTGCCCAGCTTGATCAACAGCGTGCGGCCGTACGCGCTCGAGAAGAGCGGCTGGAGGCCGCCGAGATGCTCCCACGCGGCGAAGGCGCCGGTGATGGCGAGCACGGCGGCACTGAAGAGCGCGAGCGGCGAGAACGCGTTCACGAGCGACGCGGCCGTGGCGCCCCGTACGCTCTCGGGCGTGCGCAGCGCGGCCGGGATGCCGGCGAGCGCCACCGCGCCCAGCGTGCCCACCCACGCGCCCGCAGCGACCAGGTGGACCACGTCGGCGAGCTCGACGAGCGGCGCGTAGCTCGGCATCGCGGCCGCGTGGCCGGTGAGCGCGAAGCCGGCCGCGACGGCGATCGCGCCCACGCCGGCCATGCGCCACCGCGCGACCGCGATCCCGCGCGCGCTCCGCACCGCCGCGAGGGCGACGAGCGAGCCCGCGGCCTGGAGCACCCATGCGCGCCCCCACAGCTCGCCGAGGATCGTGGGCATCGACGCGGACAGGATCATCGACTGCGCGAGGAGCCGCGCCGGGGTCGCGAGGAGGAGCACGGTGGCGCAGACCGCGGCGATCCGCCGCGCCGCCGCCGCCGCGTCCTCGGCGAAAAGGTCGCTGCCGAGTCCCAGCGACCGCAAGCGGCGCAGGAGGAGGAGTACGAAGAGCGCGCAGCCGATGAGGCCGATCGTGGAGGCGTACATCACGAAGCGGATGACCGTGTACGCCAGGGACGACGCATCGGCCGGCGTCGCGGATGGCGGCGGCGCGGGCGACGGGGGCGGCACCGGTTGCGCTGACGGGGACGGTGCCGACGACGGCGCCGGCGTTATCGGCGGCGTCGCCGGCGGCGTTACCGCGGTCGACGCCGACTTCAGCGTCGCTACGATGGAAAAGGTGAACGACCCCTGCGTCGGATGCCCGTCCTTCGCCGCCGCGCGCCAGCGCACCGTGTAGCGTCCGGGCGCGAGCCGCGCCGGCACCAGCGCGACCAGGGTCAGCGCGGAGGCCGGGTCCGCCATGAGCGGTCCCAACGCGACCGCGCCCGCGGACCCGGCGAGCTCGATCGACGAGAAGGCCGGCGTCGGCGCTTCGTTGAAGGTCAGCCGCACGAAGGCCGGCGACGTCTTGATCTCCGCCCCAGAGGCCGGGTCGCTCGACGTGAGCCGCGTGTGCGCCAGGAGCGGGCGCGGCGTGAATGGGGCGAGCGCGATCGCGGCGAGCGCGACGAGCGCGACGGTCGCGCGGCGGCGGAAGGGCGAACGGCGCAACGACATGCCTCGACGCGAGGGGAGAAGAAAGAGCATGGAGCGTGCGAGGATCGAACTCGCGACCTCTCGGTTGCAAACCGAGTGCTCTCCCAGCTGAGCTAACGCCCCGTGCCCGAAAGATACGACGCACCAGCACGCACTCGGTACCCCATCCGCCGTCGCTGTTGACTACGGACCATGGACTATGGACTAGTAGTTACTCATGCGCCGGCAGCGGCTCCATCGTCTCCGGATCCACCGGCACCTGCACCTCGTCGCGGTAGGGCGACGTCATGAGCATCACGCGCATCCGCGGGAAGGCGCTCATGAAGCGGGCGTAGCCGAAGAGCCAGAGGCCGAGCACGCCGGCCGTGACGCCCAGCTCCCACACGCCGAAGGGGATGGACGACGGCGTGCCGTGCAGCGACGGGTACACTTCGAGATACCGGAGCATCCAGAGCCCCACGATGCTCGACAGCGCGAAGGCGATGAACGTGGGGAGATAGACCTTCGCCGCGCGCGAGAGCAACCCGAAGAAGGGGATCACGAACATCATGAAGACCACGCTCACCGTGAGGCGCATCCACGGCGCGATCAAGCGCAGCCGCGGGAAGTGCGTCTCTTCGCCCAGGTTCCCGTACCAGAGCACGAGGTACTGGCCGAAGGTGAGATAGCCCCAAAACGCGGTGAAGGCGAAGGCGAGCTTGCCGAGATCGTGGAAATGGTGCTCGGTGATCAGGTCGGCGGCGCCGAGATGACGGCGCCACCACATGGTGAGCAGCGACCAGCTCATGATCATGCCGAGCCAACCGCCCATGAAGAACCACCACGAATACAGCGTGCTCTGGAAGTGCAGGTCGAGGGACATCGAGAGGTCCCACGCGAACACGGTGAAGAAGAAGGCGAAGCAGAGCGCGAGGAGCACGGCCAGCCGCCCCTGCGTCGAGTGCGTGGTGTGGAGCTCGCGACGCTCGTCGCCGAAGCCGCGCCGCATTCGGTCGCGGATCCGCTTGGCCCAGGCCGCGCCGCTGTCGGGGAGCACGCCGACGTCGAGCCGCACGGAGAGCCAGATGTAACGCGCGCTCAGCGCGACGAGGATCGTCATCAGCGTCAGGTCGCGCGGGATCAAGAAGCCCGGGTGCAACCAGACCGCCTTCTCCGGCGTGCCCACCGCGTGCCTGGCCCACGGGAAGATGTGCGCGCGTCCGATGAAGATCAGCGCGAGCAAGAGGAGCGCCATCGGCAGGAACGCGACGTACCCCTCGAGCAGCCGCACCACCGGGCGCGACCAGCGCGCGGTGGTGATGCGCTGCACGGCGACGAACGTCACCGCCGCCTGCGAGATGCTGGTGAAGAAGAGCCAGTTGACGAGCAGCGCCTGCCAGACGCGATCCTCACCGCGGAACGCGCCCCCGATGAACACCACCGCGCCGAGGACGATGAGCGTGAGGCTCGTCCAGTACCACGCGCGCGGGATCGGCTTCGACGTCGCCGCGACCAGCTCGCTCCGGCCCGGGAGATGCGAATCGTCGTAGGTGCTCACGGCGTGCTTCTCGCGGGGGCGACGGCCGGCGGCGCGGCGGGCGCGACCGGCGCGTCCTGGCGGTTCATGTCCTGCGGCCGCCAGGGCACCGGGCGTGTGGGCGCGGTGCGCGTGTAGCCCGGCACCGTGCGGCCAGTCTCCCCCGGCTTGCCCGCCGGCGACGTGTCGGCGACGACGCCCGGGAGCATCCCCTGCAGCGCGCGCACGTACAGCACCACGTCCCACCGGTCGGCATCCTCGATGCGGTCGTAGGTCGGCATGAGGTTGCGGCCGTTGCGCATGATCCCCCAGAGGTAGCCGTCGGTCCGCTGCTTCGTCATGTCGGTGAGCAGCGGCGGCGCCGGCACCCCGTAGCGCACCGCCAGCCCGTCGCCCGCCCCCGCGCGTCCATGGCACACCGCGCAATTGATCTGGTAATACTTGCGGCCGTTGTCGAGCGTGGCCGGCGTGGGCGTGTGCGGATTGGGGACGCCGGCCATCGAGTCGATCGTCGGCAGCGAATTAGAATGCGAGACGACGTACGCCGGCACCGGATTCCCCGTGATCGGCACGGAGAATTCCGGCTGTCCGCGGAAGGGGGTCGTGTCGTTCCCGGCGTACTGCGCTTCCCACGGCTTCACTTTGGGCTGGTCACGGAAGTCGGTGAACCACGCGCAACCGGCCGCGAGCGGCAGGAGCGCCAACGCGAAACGCTTAGCGCTCACCGCGCACCTCCGTCGCGCCGGCGCGCGTGAGCAGCGCGCGCACCGCCGCCTGGCGCTCGGGCGCGCACTCCACCCACACGCCGTAGTCGCCATCGCTGAAGCGCGGATCGTAGCCGACGGTCATCGTGATGCGCGGCAGCCGCGCAACGATGAAAAGCCCGGCCACCGTGGCGAGCGACCC
Source organism: Gemmatimonadaceae bacterium (assembly GCA_043762555.1). Classification (GTDB taxonomy): domain Bacteria; phylum Gemmatimonadota; class Gemmatimonadetes; order Gemmatimonadales; family Gemmatimonadaceae; genus DATKOH01. The sequence continues at coordinate 4,447 of JAYUMO010000069.1, forward strand.
GAAGAGCACCATCACTTCGAAGCCGAAGATCGTGTACGGCACCCAGCTCGAGACGGGCTTCCCGCCGACCACGAGCGGCCAGTAGCGCGACGCCCAGATCGCGATCCAGTAGCCGAAGGTTGCGCCCGACAGTCCGCCGATCAGCGTGAAGCGCCGCACGATGCTCGGTCCGGCGTGGATCGCGTGCTCGAGCTCGTGGCGCGGCGTGGGCGAATAGACCGTCATTTCACCGGCCTTCTCCCGCTTGAGCGCGCCGATCGCGTCCACCGCCGCGTCCAACTCCCGGAATACCCCGAGGACGCCGCGCATCAGTCGTACTCTCCCGGCGTCTCGCGCTCGTACGCCACGTGCTCGCCGGTGACGCTGATCCCGTGCTCGTGCGGACGGCGCACGCGCGGCGGCACGATCTCCTTCACCTCGGCGATCGCGATCACCGGCAGCTGCTTCACGAACAGCAGGAACCACATCGAGAACCAGCCGAAGCTCCCGAGCAGGATCGCCCAGTCGATGTACGTCGGCGCGTACGCCGTCCACTGCCACGGTTCGAACTCGTGCGAGAGCGACGGCACGATGATCACGAACCGCTCGAACCACATCCCCAGATTGATGAACAGCGAGAGGATGAACAGCCAGGTGGTGTTGCGCCGCAGCCGCTGCGAGAACAGCGAGAGCGGCAGGATCATGTTGCATGTCAGCATGATCCACGCGGCCCACCACCATTGCCCGAACACGCGGTTCACGAAGTACGCCTGCTCCGTCGGGTTCCCGCTGAACCACGCGACGAAGAACTCGGTGACGTACGCGAGCCCCACCACCAGCGACGTGAAGAGACAGAGCTTGGCCGCCGCGTCCAGATGGTTGAGCGTCACGTAGTGCTGCAGCTTGAACCAGCGGCGCACGGGGATGATGATCGTGAACACCATCCCGATCCCGGAGAAGATCGCCCCGGCGACGAAGTACGGCGGGAAGATCGTCGCGTGCCAGCCCGGCGTGTTCGCCATCGCGAAGTCGAAGCTCACCACCGAGTGCACCGAGAGCACGAGCGGCGTCGAGAACGCGGCCAGGAAGAGATACGCCCGCGCGAAGTGACGCCACTCCCGGTCCGAGTTGCGCCAACCGAGGGAGAGCACGCCGTAGATCCGCTTGCGGATCGGGTTCGTCTCCCGGTCGCGCATGGCCGCCAGGTCCGGCAACAGCCCGAGGAAGAGGAAGGTCGACGAGACCGTGAGATACGTGAGGATCGCGAAAACGTCCCACACAAGCGGGCTCTTGAACTGCGGCCAGAGGAGCCGCCAGTTCGGATACGGAATGAGCCAGAAGAACTTCCACATCCGCCCGAGGTGCAGGATCGGGAAGAGCCCGGCGGTCATCACCGCGAACACCGTCATCGCTTCGGCGCAGCGATAGATCGTGGTGCGGAAGCCGGCGCGGAACAGATAGAGGATGGCCGAGATCAGCGTGCCCGCGTGGCCGATACCGATCCAGAACACGAACGTGATGATGTAGACGCCCCACATCACGGGCGGGTTGTACCCCGCGACGCCGAGCCCCATGCGGATCTGATAGATCCACGCCGACGCCCCGACCGTGAGCATGCCGACCGCGATCGCGAGCAGCGCGAACCACGTTCGCGTGGGCCGAAGCGTGTCCAGGATCTCGTCGTTCACCTGCGTGTAGCTCGCGACCGCCGGCAGCTGGACGTTGGCCGACGACACGTTCGGGCGGCGGAGTGCTTCGGTGGCCATCCGCGTCCCTATGC
>JAYUMO010000070.1:0-5761 GCA_043762555.1 Gemmatimonadaceae bacterium
TACACGAATTCGTGGACCGTCCGGTTCGGCGCGGAGCACGCCTTCGCGTCGGGCGTAAAGGGGCGCGCCGGCTTCACCTACGTGAGCACCCCGGTGCCCAACGTCACGGTGACGCCGATCCTCCCCGACCAGAACCGCGAGAACTTCATGCTCGGCGCCGGCTTCCCCCTCGGCGCCACGTGGACGCTCGACGCGGCGTACACTTACGTGAACACCAGCGGCCGGCGCGGGCGCGTCGTGAACCGCACGAGCGAGTCCCAGACCGCGGCCGACTTGAATTCGGGCTGGTACCAGCTGAGCGCCAACATCCTGTCGGTCAGCCTCAAGGCCAATTACTGACCGCCACTCAGACAAAAAAAACGGGAGAATCGCCGATGGCTCGCAAGCAATTTCTCGTGCATGGCGCGGCCGCGCTCGTGGCGACGGCTGTGATCACCGCCTGCACCAGCTCGAAAGAGATCGTGGTCCAGACGCCAGCGGATCCGCTCTTCACGAGCTATGTCTCACTCGGGAACAGCGTCACCGCCGGCTTCCAGTCGAGCGGCATCAACGAAACCACGCAAATGCAGTCGTACGCGGTGCTGTTCGCGCAGCAGGCGACCACGCGTTTCGCGATCCCGGCGCTCGCGATGCCGGGGTGCCCGCCGCCGGTCATCAATTTCCAGACGCAGGCCCGCGTGGGTGGCGGTACGTCCTCGACGTGCGCACTCCGCGACGCAGGCTCGATCACTCCGGTCATCAACAACGTGGCTGTGCCGGGCGCGACGGCGCTGGATCCCACCTCTGCCTCCACGTCGGCGTCCAACGCGCTCACCACCTTCATCCTGGGCGGCGCGACGCAGGTGCAGCGCGCTTCGCAGGCGAATCCGACGTTCGTCTCGATGTGGATCGGCAACAACGACGCGTTGGCGGCGGCGCTGAGCGGCGTGCTGGTGGCCGTCCCCGGCGTGTCGCCGGGGCTCACGGACTCGGTAGCGTTCGTTTCACGGTACAAGGCGGACATCACCGGCCTCAAGAACATCGTTACCCTGAAGGGGGGCGTGCTCTTCGCCGTGCTCGATGTCACGAACTTGCCCCTGCTCTTCCATTCCAATCTGCTCTTCACCCCGTACAAGGGGCTCTTCGATGCGGCGGTTGGGGCGGCTACCACCGTCGATGCATCCTGTGCCAACGCGATCCCGCTCATCGACTTCCAGCTGGCGGCCTACCTGAAAGCGACCGCGCAGACGAACGTCACGTGCCAGAAGGCGTCGACCGCCGGGGCGGGCGATCTCTACGTGCTGGATTCGGCGGAGGTACCGATCGTGCAGCAGACGGTCGCCGCGTACAACCGCTACATCAAGGCCAAGGCGGACTCGCTGGGCTGGGCGTACGTGGACGTGAATCCGACGCTGGCCGCGTTGAAGGCTTCGGGGGCAGTGCCGATCTTCCCCGTCATCACCTCGCCCGACACGACCTTCGGGCAGTACTTCTCGCTCGATGGCGTGCACCCGACGGCGAAGGCGCACAAGGCGGTCGCGAATGTGATGATCGCTTCGGTGAACGCGAAGTTCGGAACTGCCCTCAGCCCGATCCCGTGACGCTTCGGATCACGAGGCAGCACGGGGCGCGTCGTCCGAAGCAGGACGACGCGCCCCGTCTGCATCGCGCCCTCTTGTCGCTCATTTCGCGGCAAACTAACTTGTGCGCACGCGGGAATAGCTCAGTTGGTAGAGCACAACCTTGCCAAGGTTGGGGTCGCGGGTTCGAGTCCCGTTTCCCGCTCTGAGCGGTGCGCAGTGCGGCGGGAGCGGTCGGACGGCGGCCGCTCCCGCTGTTTTTCTATGGGCCCGGGTGGCGAAAGGTAGACGCGGGGGACTTAAAATCCCCTGCCGCGCAAGCGGCGTGCGAGTTCGAGTCTCGCCCTGGGCACTGCAGGTCGCGTCCGGCGCGTCGAGAGGGCGTCAGGATCCGAGTATGCTCGCCGTCACGAGTCGCTGTCGAAGAACCCCAGCCCGGTCAGCCCTTTCTTCAGCTTGGCGACCACCGCCTCGATCGCGCGCCGGGCGTACCCCAAATTCCGATACTCGAGGAGCTGGGCGATCTCAAGGTACGTACGATCGTCCCAGAACCAGAGCGACAGGAGAAGTCGCTCTCTCTCGGTCAGCCCTTCGAGCAGCCTGACTAATGCGGCTCTCAGCTCGCGCCGTACCACCTCCTCGAGCGGTCCCGGCTTCGGGTCCGCCAAAGCCGCGGGGTCAAGCTCCTCCGCGATGAGATCCGCCAGCCGCAGCCGCATCTCCAGCACATCGCGATCGGTGACGTCCGGCCCGTGATCCCGAGGGTGCGTTTCGCGCCACGCGTCGTGACAAAGCCGCCCCACGACGACAGCCAGCCACGTCGTGAACTGGCAGCGCGCGTCGTCGACGTAGCACCGCAGGCGGTGGAAATCGTCGGCGTGCAGTTTCTCGAGCGTGAAGGCGTAGTAGTCCATCTCCCGGTCGTCATCGTACTTGGCAACCCGGTGGCAGGTTTTGCGGATGTCCTTGGTGACGACTGCGACAAAGGGCGCCCATTTCTCCTCGCGCTCGGCGGGAGTTGGGGCCTGGAGCAATTCGTAAAGTTCCGGTGGCGCTCCCGGCATCGTGCGCGATTGGGACGGAGGGGCGTGCGGAGTCGCACTTGCCGTGCTCGGTCCCGGGCGAACTTACCCGCCAATGTCGCGCGCGCAAGGAAGGGGGAGCGGAAGGTGAGGACGCCCTAATCTTCCCGGGGCGCCCCCACCCTGTCACATCGATCGCCCGACGCGGAACGCCTGAATGAGCTCCACGACGCCCAGTTGTGCGACCCAGTAGCAGCCGGTGGCCGACAGCCACCGCATCAGGACGATCGGCTTCACCCGGAGATCGAATCCCACATCGAGGTGCGTGTACCGCACGTCGACCGCCGCCGCCAGCGCCGGGAGCAGCGCGATCGAGATCGGCCAGATGGCCGCGGTGTGAGCGCTCGGATCGACGCCGACCGTGTGGGAGGCGAAGGTCGTGAGCAGCACGCCGGGGAAGACGAGGGCCAGCTTGACGCGACGCCGGTCGCGCTGGGCGTCCGCCCACAGAAGGACGGCGCTCACGACCGGTGGGATAAGCCAGCTCAGGAATGTTCTCATGGTGTTCACCTCCTCTTCGTCCTCACGTCCCAGGCGCTCGGTCGAGCGGCCGACCGCGCGTCCCTCTCCTCCCTGATGATTGGAACGGACACGCCCGCGCACTTTGCGTGACGGGGGCCCGAGCGGGGTGGAACGCTGGCGGGATGCCGGGGCGACCGACCGGTCGCCGGTCCGACGCGCGCGCGACTACGACGTCAGCAGCGGCGTCGGGGATCTCACGGTCGGCAGGTGGTCGCGCGACCACTCCTCATATGAGCCGTCGTACAGCTTCGCCGGATAGCCGAGGAGGACCGCCACCAAGTACGTCGTACTCGAACGACCGCCGTTGAAGCAGTAGGCCACCACCGTGTCGCCGGGGGTGACTCGCTGTCGCATCATCGCCTCGAGCGCCGGTCGGCTGCGGAGCGTGAAATCGGAATCGTTCTCGAACATCTCGCGCCACTCGAGCAGCCGCGCGCCCTCGATGTGGCCGGTGCTCGGCACGCCCTGCCACTCGCCGGTGCCGTCATATTCCGCCGGAGTGCGCGCGTCCACGAAGGAGACGCCTGGTTTCCCGAGATGGCCGAGAACGTAGTCCTCGTGCGCGAGGATCGCCGGGTCGAGTGGTGACTCGATCCGCCCGCGAGCCACACGCGGCTCCGTCGTGACGGTCGGTCGGCCCTCCTGCCTCCACCGCGTCACCCCCCCGTCGAGGACGGAGACGTCGGTAATGCCCAGATAGCACAGCGTGAAGTAAGCGCGCGCCACGAGGAGTGGCCCGCCGCTCAGGATCACATGCGACGAGCTGGAAACGCCGAGCGTCTCGAGGAAGGACCGGAGCGAATCCGCCGGCGGTAATTCGGCCTTGAGCCCATTCGTGTTCGCGACGAGGTGAGCGTACCCTACCTCTCGCGCGCCGGGGATGTGGCCTGTCGCGTAGAGGGGGCCCTTCAGCTGCGGCATCCCGGGCTGGTCCAGCTGAAGCACGACGACCGTCGGATCGGTGAGGTGCCCGGCCAGCCAGGCGGTCGTGACCACGGGCTGGCGTCCGTGCCGCGCGGCCATTTCCGTCGCCGGCGTCCCACTGCTGCGCACCCAGAGAAGCAGCGCCGCAGCGGCGGCCAGCGCCGGGGACGTGTAGAGCGCCACCCTCCGCGCGTAATGCATCACCCGCTGGCGCCGCGCGCGGGCGCGGACGACCCGCCGAAGGCCCACCCACTCCTCGCGGCATGAAGCGCAATCCGCCAGGTGCCCTTCGGTGTGCCTTCGTTCGTCGGAGTCGTCGGTGCCATCGAGGCGGCGGGCGAGGGCGCCCTCGTCCAAGTGTCGCAGCTCCGTCATCGTCGCGCTCCGTGAAGGGAGGACATGGCCAGTACAAATTGAAACGGACAAGTCCGGCGGAATTGCGGGGCCAATTTGGGGGTTTCGGCCCCGGCAGGCGGCCTCGGCCCTCCGTTGGAATACTGGAGCGAAGCACACGCGCACTCAAGACGCCGCCGACGCCTCGCGCTTGGCGCAATTTCGGCCGTTCCCCTACCTTTCCCGCCATGACCGACGTCGTCGCCCTCGCCGCCGAGCTGATCGCGCTCGAATCGCCCACCGGCGCCGAGGGGCCGGCGGTCGATTTCGTCACCAGGTGGCTCGTCGCCCGCGGCTGGAACGTGGACGTCCAGGAAGTGACGGCGGGGCGCGGCAACGTGTGGGCCAAGCGCTTGGGGGGCGGGGTCACGCTTTCCACGCACCTCGACACGGTGCCTCCCTTCATCCGGCCGTCGCTCGACGCGCACCAGCTGCGCGGGCGCGGCGCCTGCGACGCGAAGGGGATCGCCGCCGCGATGATGGCGGCCGCCGACCGCCTCGCCGGTGAGGGCGAGCAGCGCGTGGACCTCTTGCTCGTCGTCGGAGAAGAGAAGGGCTCCGACGGCGCGCGCGCGGCCAACCATCTGCCCGCCACCAGCAAATTCCTCGTCAACGGCGAGCCGACGGAGAGCCGCCTCGCCAGCGGAGCCAAGGGATCGCTGCGCGTGATGCTGCGGACCACCGGCCGGGCAGCGCACTCCGCGTACCCGCAGCTAGGACAGTCGGCGATCGAGCCGATGCTCGAGCTCCTTCCCACGCTCAAGCAGGTGGCGCTCCCCTCCGATAGCGTGCTCGGCGACACCACGGTGAACATCGGCACGATCCACGCCGGCACCGAGGCGAACATCATCCCCGATCGCGCCGAGGTGGAGATCATGTTCCGACTCGTGGGGGAGGTCGGCGAGGTGAAGCGGCGGCTCGAGGCGTGGGTGGCGGGGCGCGCGGAGATCGAGTACGGCTCCTACATCCCCGCGCAGAAGTTCCACACGATCCCGGAATTCCCATCGGCGCCGGTCGCCTACACGAGCGATATCCCCTTGCTCCCGCATTGGGGAACCCCATTGCTCTTCGGCCCCGGCTCCATCCACGTGGCGCACACCCCCGACGAGTTCATCGACGTGCGTGAGCTCCGCGCGGCCGTTGACGCGTACGTGAAGATCGTGCGCACTCTGCTCGGATGATGGCGGCGCCGCGGCAGCGGATCCCGGTGGCGGTGCTCGGCGCCACCGGCGCGGTGGGGCAGGCCTTCGTGCGGCTGCTCGCGGCGCATCCGTGGTTCGA
>JAYUMO010000071.1:0-3880 GCA_043762555.1 Gemmatimonadaceae bacterium
AAGAACTCGGGTGATCTGCTCGACGTCGTGGTCGCGCGGATGCCGGAGGGAGCGCCGGAGCCGCCGGAGTCGGTGCGCGTGGCCGTCGTCGGCCGCCCGAACGTCGGCAAGTCCTCGCTCGTGAACCGCCTGCTCGGCGAGGACCGGCTCGTCGTCTCCGACGTCGCCGGCACGACGCGCGATGCGATCGACACGCCGCTCAATTATCACGGGCGCGAGCTGATCTTCGTGGACACCGCCGGGCTGCGCCGTCAATCCAAGGTGGAGGACGGCGTCGAGTTTTACTCGTCGCTCCGCGCGCGGCGCGCGATCGAGCGGGCGGACATCTGCGTGCTCGTCATCGATGCCACCACCGGCCTCGAGAACCAGGACCTGAAGATCGCGACGTTAGCGTGGGAGAACGGCTGCGGTTTGATCGTCGTCGTCAACAAGTGGGACATCAAGGAAGAGAAGGGCGACAAGACCTCCGCGAAGTTCGTGAAAGAGGTCGTGGAGAAGGTGCCCTACTTGGCGTTCGTCCCCTTCCTCTTCGCGTCCGCCAAGACGGGGCAGCGCGTGACGAAGGTGCTCGAGCTCGTGCTCGAAGTGGATGCCGAGCGGCGGAAGCGGATCTCCACGTCGCAGGTGAACGACACGCTCGAACAGCTGGTGGCGCGCCGGCAGCCGCCGCAGGCCGCCGGCCGGGAGGTGAAGCTGATGTACGCCACGCAGGTGAACGTCGCGCCGCCGACCTTCGCGGTGTTCGGCAATCACCCGGATCTCGTGGCCGAGCATTACGTGCGCTATCTCCACAATGGTTTCCGCGCCGCGTGGGGATTCACAGGCACACCGTTGCGCATCGTGCTCCGGAGCCGCGCCGCCTAGATGCCGGGACTCGTCTGGGTCGCGGTCGTCTACTTGCTCGGCTCCATCCCATCGGCGCTGTTGGCGGGGTGGTGGCTCCGCCGGATCGACCTGCGCGAGTTCGGCTCCGGGAATCTTGGTGCCACCAACGTGTATCGCGTGCTCGGTGCGCGGGCCGCGCTCGCCGTGCTCGCCTTTGACATCGCGAAAGGGGCGGTCCCGGTACTGCTCTTTCCGCGTTGGACGACGGGACCCGGTGCCTCGCTCTGGCCGATGGCGTATGGCGTCGCCGCGATCGTGGGCCACATCCGTCCGCTCTATCTGGGCGGCAAGGGGGGCGGGAAGGGGGTCGCGACGGCGACCGGCGTCTTCTTCGCGTTGGCGCCAATGCCGATGCTGCTCGCGGTTGCGGTCTGGTCGGCGGTCCTCGCGCTCACCCGCTACGTGTCGCTCGCCTCGGTGAGCGCCGCGTTCGCGCTGCCGGTGGCGGTGGCGATCTGGTACGGAACGCGGCCGCCGCTCTTCGCCGGCAGCGTGGCTGTGGCGGCGTTCGTGCTCTGGACGCATCGGGCGAACATGGAGCGGCTGCGCCGTCGCACCGAGCCGCTCCTGGGAGCGCGGCGCACGCCATGACGCGCTGCGCGGTGGTCGGCGCGGGAGCGTGGGGGAGCGCACTCGCGGATCTGCTCGCGCGCGCCGGGCATACGGTCACCCTCTGGGCGTTCGAGCCCGACGTCGTGGCGGGCGTGAATGCGCGCCACGAGAACGCGCGCTTCCTCCGCGGGGTGCCGCTGCACGCCGGCGTGAAAGCGACCAGCGACGTGGCCGGCGCCGTGCGCGACGCCGAGCTGGTGCTCTTCGTCGCGCCGTCGCACGTCTTGCGCGCGGTCGCGCGCCAGGCGGCCGCCGCCGTCGCGACGAACGCGGTGCTCGTCGTCGCCACGAAGGGCGTCGAGCGCGGGACGCTCGGGCTCATGACGGACGTCATCGGCGACGAGTTGCCCGGCCGGCCGGTGGTCGCGCTCTCGGGCCCGAGCTTCGCCGCCGAGGTCGCGGCGCGGCAGCCGACGGCGGTGGTCGCCGCCTCGGCGCAGCACGACGCGGCCGAGCGCGCCCAGGTCGCCCTGAGCTCGGACAGCTTTCGGGTGTACACGAGTGACGATGTGACCGGCGTCGAGATCGGCGGCGCGCTCAAGAACGTGATCGCGGTCGCCACCGGGATCGCCGAGGGGCTCGGCCTCGGCTTCAATCCGCGCGCCGCGCTGATCACGCGCGGGCTCGCCGAGATCACGCGCTTGGGCGTCGCGCTCGGTGCCGCGCCGCTCACCTTCGCCGGGCTCGCCGGGATCGGCGATCTCGTGCTCACCTGTACCGGCGCGCTGAGCCGCAATCGGGCCGTCGGACTCGAGATCGGCCGCGGCGCCATGCTCCAGGACATCCTTGCCGGCCGCGAGACCGTCGCGGAAGGCGTCGTCACCACGCAGAGCGCGCACGCGCTCGCCATTCGAGAGGGGATCGCGATGCCCATCGTCGCCGCCGTCCATGGCATTCTCTTCGAACAACAGTCGCCTCGCGCCGCGATCGCGGCGCTGATGACGCGCGAGCTGCGCGCGGAGCGCGACGCATGAGCGCCGAACCCATTCAGGAATTCTTCTCGATCGGGGAGGTCTGCGACCTCACCGGGCTCAAGCCGCACGTGCTCCGCTACTGGGAGAGCCAGTTCCGCTTCCTGAGCCCGGCCAAAAACCGGTCGGGGAATCGTGTGTACCAGCGACGGGAGATCGAGCTGATCACCCTCGTGAAGCACCTGCTGTACACGGAGAAGTTCACGATCGATGGCGCGCGGCAGAAGGTGGACGAGCACCGCCGGAAGGGGGAGCTGCGCCCGATCTCACGCGGCGCGCTCGACCTGCAGACGGTGGCGTCGGTGGAGTTGGAGCTGGAGGAGCTCTACCGGCTGCTCGGCGGCGAGGGCGGCATAGCGTGATCGCCCCCGCCGCCTGCGTCGTCCCGGCGCTCGACGCCGAGCGGACCGTGGGGACGGTGGTGCGCGGCGTGCGCGCGGCGGTGCCGCACGCGCTGCTCATCGGCGTGGACGACGGCTCGCGCGACGGCACGCGCGCGGCGCTCCTCGCCTGCTGCGACGTCGTGATCGCGTTCGACGTCAATCGGGGGAAGGGGGCCGCGCTCCGCGCCGGGATCGCCGCGGCGCTCGCGCGTGACGCGGCCGCCGTGCTCACGATCGACGCTGACGGCCAGCACGACCCGGCGACGGCGGCCGCGCTGCTCGAGGCCCTGCGGGACGCCGATCTCGCCATCGGCGCGCGGACGCGGCGCGGCACCGCGATGCCGCTCGGCCGCCGGGTCACGAACGCGCTCGCCAGCGCTGCGGTCGGCGCGATCATCGGCGCCCCGGTGCTGGACGCGCAGTCCGGCTTCCGCGCCGCCCGACGCCGCGTGTTCGAGACGGTGCGCGCGGGCGGCGACCGCTACGAGTACGAGACCGAATTCCTCATCGGCGCCGCACGCGCGGGCTTCCGCATCGCCACGGTGCCCGTCGCCACCACGTACGGCGCGGCGAGCCACTTCCGGGGCGTGCGCGATTCGGCCCGCGTCGTCCGCGCGATCTGGCGCCAGCGCGCGGGAGCCTTCCCCGGATGATCCTGCTCTGCACGAACGACGACGGGATCCTCGCCTACGGCCTCGATGCGCTCGTGAAGGCCGCCTCCACGCTCGGCGACGTGACCGTCGTCGCGCCCGACCGCGAGCAGAGCGCCACGAGCCACTCGCTCACGCTGCATCACCCGGTGCGTCCGGTGCAGCGCGGCGAGCGGCGCTTCCAAGTGGACGGCACGCCCACGGACTGCGTGATGCTCGCGGTGGAGGCGCTGATGCCGGTGCGTCCCGATTTCGTGCTCAGCGGGGTGAATCATGGGCACAACATGGGCGAGGACGTCATGTACTCCGGGACGGTCGCCGCCGCGACCGAGGGCGTGATGCTCGGGATCCCGGCGATGGCGATCTCCTTCGCGGGCGG
>JAYUMO010000072.1:0-14283 GCA_043762555.1 Gemmatimonadaceae bacterium
GTCCCGCGCATCGCCCGCGTCACCGCCACCAGGCCGAGCGGCGACGCGGCCGCCTCGTCGCGCGCGATGCCGCCGCGCACGGTGCCGGCGGCGGTCCAGTCGGCGATCGGATGCGTGACGAGGCCGCCGGCGCCGCGCACGCTGATGGAGCCCGCCCCGCGCACGCGGAGTCGAGCGCCGTCGGCGAGCTTGATCCGCGACCCGGCGGTCGGTTCGGTGGGGACGGCACGGCTGCCGTCCGGCTGATCGGAACAGGCGGCGATCGCGGCCGCGCACGCGAGGGCGGCCAGGCCGCCGGAAGTGAGAAGGCGCATGATGGTCTCCAGGGTCTGAGCCCCACGCTCGCGATCCGGGCTGAGCAGGTCAGCCAGGCGCCGACCGGAGTGCGCGGCGCGGGGGGCGATGATCGGAGACGCCATCGTGGAACGCGGGAGGGCGCGCTCCCCGGCGACCGGCGCCGGCGCGGATACGCGCGCCACGGCGGGCTCATGTCGCAGGTGGTGGTGTCGGCGGCGGCACGCTCGGCGAGCGCGCCACCGCGATCGTGGCGGGAGCCTACACCCGAGAGGTCAGCGGACCATCACCCAAGCATCGCGCGCACGATCTCCCGGTTGCGGGAGACGGACGGCGCGTTCGGCGGGCTCAGCGCTTGGGCTTGCGACGCGTCCGGCGGCGATGGAAGCGATCGATCGCCTCGGCGATCGGCCCGGCGTCGAAGCGCACGGGATCGGTGGTCGGCAGCCCGGTCTGCTTCGCCGTGCGCGCGACGGCCGCCTTCGCGGCCCGAAGGGAGAGGTCGTACGTATTGAGCGACACCGCGATCACCGGCGCGGGCCGCAGGTGCGCGACCATCGCCTCGTGCAGCGCGATGAAGCGAGGCAACGGCGGGATCGGGACCCAAGTGTTGTTGCCGATGTGCTTGCGCGAGGGCTGATGGCACATGACCATCGCGTGGGGCAGCGAGCCGTGCATCAGCCCCATCGTCACCCCCGAGTAGCCGGGGTGGATGACCGACCCCTGCCCCTCTACGAGGATGATGTCGGCATCCGGTGCCGCGTCGAGCACGAGCCGCTCCGCGGCGCCGGCGATGAAATCGGCGATCACCGCGTCGATCGCCGTCCCCCATCCCTCGATGAGGATGCCAGTCTGTCCGGTGCCGACGAAACGGACGCGCGGCCCCCGCGCGCGGAGCGCATCCCGCACCTGCAGCGCCGCCGTCATCTTACCGATGTTGCAGTCGGTGCCGACGGTGAGCACCACCGTCGCGGCGACCGAGCGCACGCGCCCGCCCGCGACGGTCAGCTCAGCGGGGGGCCTCCGGAGGTCGTGAATCGCGACGCCGCGCTCGCGCGCGCGCGCCGCGAATGCCGGATCGTCGCCGATGAAGGTGTGGAGCCCGCTCCAGATCTCGAGCCGGTGATCGATGGCCGTGAGGACCATCGCGCGCCACTCATCCGGGAGCCGGCCGCCCATCGGAGCGACCCCGATGAGCAGCGCATTCGGCGCCGGCCGGCGCGCCAGCCCCGCCTCCACGCTTGCGACGATGGGGATCGCACCGCCGAAGCCGAGGATCTGTTGCGCGGTCTTTCCGGCGCGGCGCGAGTCGATGATCGCCGTCACCCGCTCGGGCGTATAGCGGATGCAGGAGTTGGCGGTCTTCGAGGTGAGCGGGCCGAACTGCCCCTCGACGAGGATGAGGAATCGGGGATCGCGCGACACGGGTGCGGGCGAGGGATCAGGAGGGAGCGCGGTACCGGCCCGCCGACCGCGCGCTCACGCTTTCTTCTTCTCTCCGGGTGCGTCCTCGATCTCGGCGTGCACGGTCTCCGCCGCCGGCGTGTCGCCGGCGCCGATGCGCTTCGCCGCGCCGCCGGAGCCCGGGCCCACCATGCCCATCTTCTGCTTGAGCGCGAGCAGCTGCGCGTCGGCGCTCGCGGCACCGGCGCCCTTCTCGAGCGCCTTGAAATCCTTCGCGAGCCGGTCGCCGCTGAACTCCTCGTCGATCTCGACGTTAGCGATGACGCGCCGCTCGTTGTCCTCGATCCTCGCTTCCATGCGCGAGAAGGCCTCGAAGGCGGACTTCTCCGACATCGACGACATCGTCTCGGCGATCCGCTTCTGCGCCTCGGAACGCTTCGCCCGCGCAATGAGGAGGTTCTTCTTCCGCCGCGCCTCCTCGATCTTGTCGTTCAGGTCGCGGAGCGAATTCTTGAGCTTCTCGGTCTCCGCCTGATGCGTCTGCCAGGTGGCATCGAGCGTCTGCGCGTGCGTCTGGTGCTCGTTGTTGCGCATCAGCGCCTGCTTCGCCAGGTCGTCGCGGCCTTCCTTCACGGCCAGCATCGCGCGCTGCTCCCACTCCTGCGCGAGCCGGAACTCCGCTTCCACCTGGTCCTTGAGGCGCTTCTCATCCGCGATCGCGCCGGCCACCTGCTGCTTCGCCTTGGCCAGCTGCGTGCGCATGTCGATGATGATCTGATGCAGCATCTTCTCCGGGTTCTCGGCCCGGGAGATGAGGTCGTTGATGTTCGACCTCAGCACGGCGGAAAAACGGTCGAAGATGCCCATGGTCAGCGTGCCTCGCGGAACGGCGCCAGCTCGCGCAGATGCGACGCGAGCGCCAGCGTCATCGATTCGAAGCTGGCGAGGAACTCCTCATAATCCAGATGCGCGAGCTCCAAGGCCTCAGTGAGCACGACGGCATCGCCTTCGATGCCGTAGGAGCCGTGCACGAGCTCGGTCGCATTCAACTCCAAGAGGCGACGGGAGACGGTGGCGAGCGCCTTCTGGTCCTTCGGCAGGTCCATCACCTTGAGCCGCAGCAGCACCACGGGCGGCGAGTAATGCACCACGACGTCGGCGTCGAGCGCCCCGCTCGGGCGCACGATCCACATGCCGGCCTTGATCTCGCGGTGGCTCGCCCCTTCGACGCCGAGCCGATCCAGGAATCCTTCGAGCTCTTCTTGGGTCACCATGAGCCGTCCGTGTAGGCGGTAGTGCGGCGTTCGGCGCGCACGGCGCCGGTCCTATTCATCATACGACCGGGCGCCGACCGGTGTTTCGGATGCGCCCTCGGCGTGAAGATAGCGCCCCCTGATGGAGAAGAACAGCGCACCATCCGCGCCTCGCCGTCTTGCCGGGCCGTCCAGCGGGCCGTACGCTTGGGCATCCCAAGCAAGTCAGGGCCGGATGCGCTCCGCCATGGTCACGCTGGCCTGTCTGCTCGCGTCCCCGCTCCTCGCGCAGGACGCGGCACCCGACACGTCGGAGATCGTCGCCGGCGACGCGGTGCGGATCACGGCGCCGGCGCTCGGACTCGACAAGTGGACGGCCCACTTCGTGCGCGCCGAGGTCGATTCGGTGACGGTGCGCGACGGCCCCGGTGACACCACGCTCACGACGCTCCCGCTCGGCCAGATCAAGCAGTTCGAAGTCAACCACGGCAACAAGCCGCCGGAGAGCAGGTCAGCGCAGGGCGCGGCGGTCGGCCTCCTCGTCGGGGTGGTCATCGGCGTCGCCCGTGCGTCGTCGGACAATTTGGACGTCTGCCTCACAGTCGATGCGATCCCGGATTGCACGTCGGCGCAGTGGCGGGGAGCGTTCTACGGTGGCGCGATCGGCGCCTTCCTCGGGATGGGCGTGGGCGCCCTGATCTCGACGGACAACTGGAGCGAGGTTTCGATCAACCCGCCGGAGGTCAGTATTTGGATCCAGCCGCGCGGCGATGCGGGGCTCCGCGTCGCACTACGCTTCTGAGCGCACATCGACTACTCGCCCGCGCGCTTGATCTGCACCAGCCGTTCGCGCGCGAGACGCCGACCGGTGGGGGTCGCGGCGAGTCCGCCGCCGGCGGTCTCCCGGTAGCGGACGTCCATCCCGCGGCCGATCTCCCCCATCACATCGATCACTTCATCCACCGGGATCGCGAAGGTGACGCCGGCCAACGCCATCTCGATCCCGGCGAGCGCGATCGCGGAGCCGGTCGCGTTGCGGAATACGCAGGGCAATTCGACGAGTCCGCCGAGCGGATCGCAGATCAGCCCGAGCATCCCCTGCATCGTGAGCGCCACCGCGTGCCCCGCCTGCGACGGTGTGCCGCCGAGCATCTCCACCGCGGCGCCCGCCGCCATCCCCGCGGCGGCACCGGTCTCCGCCTGACAGCCGCCCTCGGCACCGGAGAGCGAGGCGCGCTCGGCGACCACGGCGCCGATGAGTCCGGCCGCGGCGAGCGCGTCCACGAGTGCGTCGTCGGTCAGGCCGCGCGCGCGGGCGATGCCGGTGAGCACGGCGGGGAGCACTCCCGCGCCGCCGGCCGTCGGCGCGGCGACGATCACGCCCATCGCCGCGTTCACCTCCTGCACGGCGAGCGCGCGCGCGAGCACGTCGCGGAAGAGCGTGCCGGCGAGCGGACCGGGCGGCCCCTCGCGCAGCTTGGCCGCGTCGCCTCCGACCAGCCCCGACGCCGAGCGGAGATCGCCCTCGAGACCGCGCTCGACGGCGCCGCGCATCACGACAAGCGCGCGATGCAGCGCCGCGCGGATGTCGACGACCGGACGGCCCTGGTCCTTCGCCTCCGCGTCGAGCGCGACGCGGGCGAGGGTGTCACCACGGGACTCGGCGTCGCGGATCGCGTCGGCGAGCGCGCGGTACACGCTACGCCCCCACCTTCTCGAGCCGGCGCGCCCAGCGCACCCACTCGAGCCGCGCGATCGCGTCCACCGACACATCGCTCGGCGGCTCGTCGCATTCGAGCACCATGAACGCGTCGCCGCCGCGCTCCTTCCGCGTGACGCGCATCGTCGCGAGGTTCACCCGCTCCTCGGCGAGGATGCCGGCGATGCGCGCGACCGATCCGGGGCGGTCCTCGGCCACGAGGACGATCGCGTGCAGATTGCCGCTCACCTCCACCGGGTAGCCGTCGATCTCGGTGAGCACGATGCGGCCGGCGCCGATCGATGAGGCGAGCGCGACGTGCGTCTCGCCGCCGCGCGTGACCGTGAGGCGCACCGTGTTCGGATGCGCATCGTCGGAGATCGTCGTCTTCTCAAAGCGGTAGGCGAGCCCTTCGCGCTCCGCGATGTCGAGCGCGTCGCGCAGCCGCGCATCGTCGGGGCGGAAGCCGAGCAGGCCGCCGGCGATCGCCTTGTCGGTGCCGTGTCCCTCCCCGGTGCGCGCGAAGGAGCCGTGCAATTCGGCGCGCGCCGATTCCGGCGTGCCGCGCACGAGCCCGCGCGCGAGCAGCCCGATGCGGCACGCGCCCGCGGTGTGCGAGCTGGAGGGCCCCACCATCACCGGCCCGATGATGTCGAGCAGCGAGACCACGGCGCTAACCCGCCTTGCGCCCGCGGGCCTTTCCGAGCATTGCGCGCAAGTAGCGACCGGTATGCGACGCGTCCATCTGCGCCACCTGCTCGGGCGTCCCCGCCGCGACGACATCGCCGCCGCGCGCGCCTCCCTCAGGGCCGAGGTCGATGACCCAGTCGGCCGTCTTGATGACGTCGAGATTGTGCTCGATGACGAGCACCGAATTGCCGCGGTCGACGAGCCGATGGAGCACCTGGAGCAGCATGCGCACATCCTCGAAGTGGAGGCCGGTGGTGGGCTCATCGAGAATGTACAGGGTGCGGCCGGTGTCGCGCTTGGAGAGCTCGGTGGCGAGTTTCACGCGCTGCGCCTCGCCGCCCGACAGCGTGGTGGCGCTCTGGCCGAGGTGGACATACCCGAGCCCCACATCCACCAGCGTCTCGAGCTTCTGGCGGATGCGCGGCTGATTCTCGAAGAAGGCGGCGGCGTCCTCCACCGTCAGATCCAGCACTTCGGCGATGTTCGAGCCGCGGAAGCGCACCTCGAGCGTCTCGCGATTGTAGCGCTTCCCCTTGCACACCTCGCACGGCACGTAGACGTCCGGCAGGAAATGCATCTCGATCTTCACGAGTCCGTCGCCCTGGCACGCCTCGCAGCGCCCGCCCTTCACGTTGAAGGAGAATCGCCCGGGGCCGTAGCCGCGGATCTTCGCGTCGGGGAGCTCGGCGAAGAGCTCACGGATCGGCGTGAAAAGCCCGGTGTACGTGGCGGGGTTCGAGCGCGGCGTGCGGCCGATCGGGCTCTGGTCAATGTCGATGACCTTATCGATGTGCTCGAGGCCGGACACCCGCTCGTGCGCCCCCGGGATCACGCGCGCCCGGTAGAAGTGGCGGGCGAGTGCGCGCTGCAGGATGTCCTCGACCAGCGTCGACTTCCCGGATCCCGAGACGCCGGTGACGGCGACGAAGAGCCCGAGCGGGAACTCCACCGTGAGATCGCGCAGATTGTGCTCGCGCGCGCGCTCCACCGTGAGCGCGTAGCCACGGCGCGCCGCGCGGCGCTCCCGCGGGATCTCGATGCGCATCGCGCCGCTGAGGTATCGGCCGGTGAGCGACGCGGGGTGGCGCTCCACCTCCTCGACGGTGCCGGCCGCGATCACCTGGCCGCCGTGGCGTCCGGCGCCCGGGCCGAGGTCGATCAGATGGTCGGCGGCGCGCATCGTCTCCTCGTCATGCTCGACGACGATCACCGTGTTGCCGAGATCGCGCAGCTCCCGGAGCGTCGCGAGCAACCGCGCGTTGTCGCGCTGGTGCAGCCCGATACTCGGCTCGTCGAGGATGTAGAGCACGCCCACCAGGCGCGAGCCGATCTGCGTCGCGAGTCGGATGCGCTGCGCCTCGCCGCCGGAGAGGGATTCGGCGCTGCGGCCGAGGGTCAGGTAGTCGAGCCCGACGTCGACGAGGAAGCGGAGGCGGTCGCGCACTTCCTTCAGGATCGGGCCGGCGATCTCGGCGTCGAGACCCGGGCGCCCCTTCCCGCGCAGCGGCACCGACTCGAAGAAGGTGCGCGCCTCGACGACGGAGAGCTCCACGACCTCGCCGATGTTCCGGCCGTGCACGGTGACCGCGAGCGATTCCGGCTTGAGCCGGCGCCCGCCGCAGGCGCCACAGAGCGCCTGGATCATGTACTCCTGCAGCTCGGCCCGCACCGCGTCGGACGCCGTCTCCGCATAGCGCCGCTGGACGTTCGCGAGCACGCCCTCCCAGGCGCCTAGATAGTCGCCCTTGAACGTGGGCGATTCCACGTGGAAGGTCGTCTTCCGTCCGCCCGCGCCGTGCAGGATCACCTCGCGCACCTTGGGCGGGAGCTCCCCCCACGCGGTGTTGAGGTCGAAGCGATACTGCTTCGCGAGCGACGGCAGGATCGTCTTGCGCAAATGGCCCGCCGGCTCGCCCCAGGGGAGGATGACGCCCTCGAGAATGGAGATGCTCGGGTCGCCGAGGATCAGCTGCTCGCTAACGTGCCGCTCGGTGCCGAGCCCGCCGCAGCGCGCGCAGGCGCCGAAGGGGGAGTTGAAGGAGAACTGCCGCGGCTCGAGCTCCGGGAGGGACAAGCCGCATTCCGCGCAGCCGTAGCGTTCCGAGAAGAGCTGCGTGGCACCGCTGTCGTGCCGCTTCACGTCCACCAGGCCGTCGGCCACCTTGAGCGCCGTCTCCAACGAATCGGTGACCCGGCCGCGGTCCGCCTCGCGCACCACGAGCCGGTCGACGACGACCGCGATGCTGTGGTTCTGTTGCCGGTTCAACTTCGGAGGCTTGGCGAGGTCCACGAGCGCGCCGTCCACGAGCGCGCGCACGAAGCCCTGCTGCCGCGCGGATGCGAAGAGGTCGCGGAACTCGCCCTTGCGTCCGCGCACGAGGGGAGCGAGCACCTCGATCCGCGTCCCCTCGGGCCACGCGAGCACCTGGTCGGCGATCTGCGTGGCGCTCTGGCGCTCCACCGGGCGGCCGCACGTGGGGCAGTGCGGCGTGCCGGCCCGCGCGAAGAGCAGCCGCAGGTAGTCGTAGATCTCGGTGACCGTGCCGACGGTCGAGCGCGGATTATGGCCGGCCGACTTCTGCTCGATCGAGATGGCGGGGGACAGCCCTTCGATCGCGTCGACGTCGGGCTTCTCCATCAGGCCGAGGAACTGCCGGGCGTAGGCGGACAGCGATTCCACGTAGCGGCGCTGTCCCTCGGCGTAGATCGTGTCGAAGGCGAGCGAGCTCTTCCCCGAACCGGAGAGTCCCGTGATGACCGTGAGCCGGTCGCGGGGGATCTCGACGTCGATGTTCCGGAGGTTGTGTTCGCGGGCGCCGCGGACGATCAGCCGTTCTTCAGGCATAGCAAGGAAAAGTGGGCCACGGGCTGGCCCAAGACAAGCGGCCCCCCGCCGCGCCGGGCTTGCCGGCGTTCGCTTGGGTCGTCTCTGTAGGCGGACCCGAGGCACGACGGCGCGCGGCGCGCCGTGGCCACGTAGATTGTCCAGGTCCCTCTCCTACGGCTCCGATGCCCCAGACCGATGCCCTGGTCATCCTGACCACGGTGGCGAACGCCGATGAAGCGGCCCACCTCGTGCGTGCGTTGCTCGAGCGCCGGCTCATCGCGTGCGGCACGATCCTGCCCGGCGTGCGATCGCTCTACCGCTGGGACGCGCGGATCGCCGACGAGACCGAGGTCGTCGTGCTGCTCAAGACGCACGCCGCGCGGCTCGACGCGCTCGAGGTGGCGTTCGGCGAATTGCACCCGTACAAGCTCCCCGAGCTGCTCGCACTCCCCGTGGCCGCGGGGCTCACCAAGTATCTCGAGTGGATCGCCGGCGAGACCGCCATCGCGCTCGGGTGACCCAGTGAGCGCACCGACACCGACCGCCGCGCCGCGCCCCGCACGCCGGATGCCGTGAGCCGCCGCACCATCGTCGGCGGAGCGATCGCCGCCTGCTGGCTCGCGGGGATGGCGCTGCTCGCGCGCCGCGAGCTCTTCCGCGACCAGACCGAGCGAATGGCGCTGGCGGCCACGCTCATCGCCCCGGGTGCGCAGTACTACACCGTCACGCTCGACAGCGCGCGCATCGGCTACGCGTCCTCCACCATCGACACGTCGCTCGCCGGGATCCACATCGGCGAGTTCCTGCTCGCGGTCCTGCCCGCGCCCGGCGGCGGGCGCCGCCTCGCGGCGCGCTCGGGCGCGAATCTCACGCGCGGCATGCGGCTCACGGATTTCCAGTACGAGCTCGGGGAGAGCTTTGGGCCGTACCGCGTCGTGGGTCGCGTCGACGCGGACTCTGTGTTGACGCTGATCGTCATGGCGGGTGGGGCGCCCCCCGACACAACGCGGATCCCGCTGCGCGGCCCGCTGATGCTCCCCAGCACCATGCCACTCGCGCTGCTCCTCGATCAACGGCCGACGGTGGGCCAGCAGGTGACCTACGCGATCTACGATCCGATGACGCGCACCATCGGCGACGCCACGGTGAGCGTGAAGGCCGAGTCGGTGTTCGTGGTCGCCGACAGCGCGTCGTACGACACCGGCACGCACCGCTGGGTCGCCGCGCTGCAGGACACCGTGCGGGCCTGGCGCCTGGAGCAGGCCGGCGGCGGGATCCTGAACGGTTGGGTGGACGAGAAGGGGCGGCTCGTGCAGGCGGCGCCGCTCGGTCTGTTCGCGATGCGGCGCACGGCGTACGAGATGGCGTACCAGAACTGGAGTCTCGACGTGAAGGCGCACCCGCGCACCTCGGTGCCGGCCGCCGGCACCGGTGCGACACCGACCCCGAGCCACGACTGATCATGGCATTCTGCCAGGACCCCCGATGGAATCGATGATCCAGATCCGCGGCCTCACGAAGAAATACGGCACGTTCACCGCGGTGGACGCGATCGACCTCGAGGTGCCGCGCGGGCAGATCGTCGGTTTCCTCGGCCCGAACGGCGCGGGAAAGACCACCACGCTGCGCATGATCGCCGGCATCCTGCGGCCGACCGCGGGCCGGGTGCTCATCGGCGGCATCGACATCAGCACGCAGCCGGCGGCGGCGAAGGCGCTGATGGGCTTCATCCCCGACCGCCCCTTCATCTACGACAAGCTGACGGGCGCCGAGTTCCTGCAATTTGTGAGCGGATTGTACGGCCAGACGGGAGCCGACGTGGCCCACCGGATGACCGAGCTGCTCGCCCTCTTCGATCTTCTCGAGTGGCGGGACGAGCTCGTGGAGAGCTACAGCCACGGGATGCGGCAGAAGTTGATCATCTCGAGCGCTTTCCTGCACCGCCCGCAGGTGATCGTGGTGGATGAGCCGATGGTGGGGCTCGATCCGAAGGCCGCGCGGATCCTCAAGGATCTCTTCCGCGAGTACGTGGAGCGCGGGAACACGATCATGATGTCGACGCACACGCTCGAGGTGGCGGAGAGCATCTGCGACCGGATCGCGATCATCCACGGCGGGCGGATCCGCGCGGCGGGCACGATGCCGGAGCTCTACGCCACCGTGCAAGCGGGGGCCAAGGGGCTGGAAGAGCTCTTCCTGCGGCTGACCGGCGATAACGCGGCGCGCGACACGGTGCAGGTGCTGGATGCCTGACGAGCTGCCGCGCCCGCGCGAATCGGCGAGCCATCACGACGTCACGGCGCCGCGGCGACACACGGCGCGGCTCGCGGTGCAGAAGGCGCTCGTCGACGTGACGCCGATCGGCCTGCCGGCGCTCTCGACGCCATCGCCCACCTATGCCGAGGTCATGGGGCCGAAGTTGCTCACGCTGCGCACCCGCCTACGGCACGGCGAGTCGGCGAGCGGCTGGCGGTGGGCGCTCGCCGGCACCATCGGACTCCTCTTCTGGTTGCTCGCGCTCGTGGTGGGCGTGAAGGTGCTCGTGGTGCTGCGGGCGACGCCCGAGATCGGCACGCTGCTCGCTGGCAAGGGGCTGGGCCTGATGTTCATCAGCTTCTTCATGATCCTCTTGTTGTCGAACATCATCACGTCGCTCTCCACCTTCTTCCTGGCGCGCGATCTCGACCTGCTCATCTCCGCGCCGGTGGATCCGCTCACCCTCTACGCCGCCAAGCTCACCGAGAGCCTGGGCCACTCGAGCTGGATGGTGTCCATGATGGCCATCCCGATCTTCGCCGCGTATGGTTACGTGTATCACGGCGGCTGGGGGATGATCCCGATCGCTCTCGCGGTGTGGCTGCCTTTCATGGTGATCCCGGCGGTGCTCGGCGCGGCGACGACGAGTCTCCTGGTGAGCGCGTTCCCCGCGCGGCGCACGCGCGACATCCTGAGCGTGGTCGCCGTGTTCGCGGCCGCCGGGCTGACGCTCGTCTTCCGGTTGCTGCGCCCCGAGAAGCTCATGCGGCCGGAGGGGCTGAGGTCGCTCGTGGACTTCATCGCGCTCCTTCGCACGCCGTCGTCGCCGTATCTGCCGAGCGAGTGGGCGGCGCGCGGCGTGATGAGCTGGCTCGGCGGGTCGTTCGACGCGCTCCCCTTCTACCTGCTCTGGAGCACCGCGGCGGTGGCGCTCGTGGTCGGCGCGCTCATCCATCGGCGTTTCTATCCGGCGGCGTTCACGAAGGCGCAGGAGAGCCCGGAGCGCTGGGCGCGCGGCACCTGGATGCGCCGGATCGTCGGCGGAGCGCTGGAGCCGCTCGGCGTGCTCCGGCGCGAGCTGGTGCTGAAGGAGCTGCGCGTTTTCTTCCGCGACCCTACGCAATGGTCGCAGCTCATCCTGCTCGCGGTGCTCGTGGTGGTGTACGTGATCAACGTCACGTACCTGCCGCTCTCGGGGAACGGGATCACCGCGCGGATCGTGAACGCGGTGCCGTGGCTGAACCTCGGGCTGGCGGGCTTCGTCCTCGCGTCGATCGCCGCACGCTTCATCTTTCCGGCGGTGAGCATGGAGGGGCGCACGCTCTGGCTGCTCCGCTCGAGCCCGCTGCCGATCCGCCAGCTGCTCTGGGCAAAGTTCTGGACCGGCACGCTCCCGCTCCTCCTGCTCGCGCTCGCGATCGTCGGCGTGACCGATGCCCTCATGCACGTGACGGCGTTCATCTTCATCGTGTCGATCGTCTCGATCACGATGATCACCTTCGCCGTCGCGGGACTCGCCCTCGGACTCGGCACCGTCTTCCCTCAATACGAGACCGAGAACGCCGCTCAGATCCCCACGTCGTTCGGCGGACTCGTCTTCATGATCCTCGCCACGCTGCTCGTGGCGAGCGTGGTGCTGCTCGAGGCGCGCCCGGTGCTCTCGTACGTGAACGCGCTCCTCGCCGGGGTGCCGCCCGACCCGGTCGAGCTGGTGGTGGGGCTCGGGCTCGCCGCGCTGCTCTGCCTTGTGGCGACCTTCGTGCCGCTCGCCGTAGCGATGCGGCGGTTGGAGGCGACGGACCTCTAGCGGGGGAGTGGCGCGCCGCAGTTCGAGCAGAAACGCGCGTCGAGCTCCGGGCGCGGACCGCACGTCGGGCAATCCGCCGGTGGCCCGCTGCCGCCGCCGAACAGCATCGGCTGGAGTACCCACGCCGCGGCGCCGAGCGCGATCGCATAGCCGGTCACGAGCGCCATCATGGGGACGGCTCCCGCACCGCGCTCAGCAGCGCCGCGGCGATCATCAGTCCCGCCGCGAGCCACCACCAGGCGAAGAAGGGAACGAAGCGCACTACGAACACCCCGTCGTCCCCGCGGGGTGGCGCCGCGAGCTCCACCACCACCGACGTCAGTAGCCCGTTGAGCACCGCGGCCACCGGCACCGCGGCGCCGAGCGGCTCGCCCTCGGCGTCCACGTACTGCCGCCACTCGGTGCGCAAAACGCGCACGCGGCCGTTCCCTCGCGTGGCGTCCACGAGCACCGCCGCGACGTGGCGGTTGAGCTCGTCGTAGCTCGACAGCCCTTCGCTCGTGAAGCGCCAGGAGCGGCCGAGCGGGTCGCGCACGTCCGTCGCCACGCTGCCCGCGAGCAGCACCCGGTGCTCGGCGCGGAGGGCGAAGCCGGCGGCAGCGATGAGCGCGACGACGGCGCCGGCGTGCGCGAGATGCGCGGCGAGCCGGGCGCGATCGCGGCGGCGGTGCAGCCCGAAGGACAACACGAGCCAGACGGAGAGCGCGGCCCATTCGGCGGGACTCCCACTCGTTCCGCTGAGTGAGCGGCGGAGCATGAGCATGAGCGCCAGCGCGCCCAGTCCCCACGCGGCGAGCCACCAGCGCCGCGCCGCGCGCCGCGCGACCCGCTGGGCGAGCGCCACCGCGAACACGGCGGCGGCGATCACCAATGCCGCGCGCGCGATCGGCGCCGTCAGGTTCTGCCAGGCCGGCGACAGGCCGAACCCCTCCGCCGCCGGCGCCGCGGCGCGCACGTACGGATCCGCCGCGAGCACGGTCCCGGCGAGCGGCAGGAGCACGGCCGCACAGAGCGCGGCGGCGAGCGCCGGGCGGGCGGCAGCGTCCGCTCGCCGCGCGGCTCGGAGCGCCGGGGCGCCGACGAGCGCGATCGCGAACGCCAGAGTGAGCAGGCTGCCTTCGGGACGGCTCATCAGCGCGGCCAGCCGATAGACCGACGGCAGGCTGAGGCTCGTCGATCCAACGATGAAGGTGAAGCCGAAGTCGGGCGCGAGGAGCGCGGCCACGACTCCGGCCAGCGCGAGCGCCAGGAGCAGCGCGTTCGCCCAGAGGGCGCGCGCGGCGCTCTCGGCGAACGGTGCGTTGCGGGCGGGGTCTCCGCGCGCCGCCACGGATCCGGCCACCGTTCCCCAGACCGCGAGCAGGAACGCGGTCCAGAGGGCGAGCTCACCGACCGCCGTCATCCGTGCTCCGGTCGGAGCGACGCGACGCTAGTCCTTCTCGCGGGCGCCCGTCGCCTCGCGGCGAACGCTCGCCATGATCGATTCGAGCTCCGCCTCGGCCTGCGCGCGCTCCTCGGGACTCCACGCGGGCGTACGACGACTGAGATCGCGCACGCGCTCGAGCATCTCGCCCACCAGCGTCCGCAGCACTTCGTTGGAGCGCCGGTCGCCGCCGGTGCGGCGATCCGTGATCGGCTCGGGCTTGGGTGCGGCGGGCTTTCGGGATGTGTCGGCCATGAAGATCTCGTCGGGTGATGGGGGGCCACTATCTAGGCAGAGAGTCGCTATCAGGTTGTAGCGGGTGTCGGGATGCTGGGACGATAGAAGGCGTGGACCGTGGTTGCTGGTCGCTGGACGGGCGCACGATGTCGGCTTGAGCGCGCTCGTGCAGCGACTATGAACTACTGTCGACGCCTTCTACATCCTAGCATCCTGACACCCTCTAGAACCTGTTTCCCACTCTCTTTCTACTCTGATACACAACGACGCGGCCCGCGTCGGCCGGGTCACGAACCCGGGTCCCGCGCCCAGGCGAGGGCCGCGCGCACGGCACGCGCCCAGCCAGCGGCCGCGCCGCGCGCGGCGTCCGCGCCCGCGCCCGGGAGGAAGCGA
>JAYUMO010000073.1:0-5593 GCA_043762555.1 Gemmatimonadaceae bacterium
CGTCTCGATGAAGCCGAGGTCGTTCACGCGCGCGTAGCACGCGAGCGACGTGATGAGTCCGATGTTCGGCCCTTCCGGCGTCTCGATCGGGCACATCCGCCCGTACTGGGAATAGTGCACGTCGCGCACCTCGAACCCCGCGCGCTCGCGCGTGAGCCCGCCCGGGCCGAGCGCCGAGAGCCGGCGCTTGTGCGTCAGCTCGGCCAGCGGGTTCGTCTGGTCCATGAACTGCGACAGCTGCGAGGAGCCGAAGAACGCCTGGATGACCGCGCTCACCGTGCGCGCGTTCACGAGATCGTCGAGCGTGATCTTCTCCGGATCGGTGTTGATCGACATGCGCTCCTTCACCAGGCGCGCCATGCGCGACAACCCCACCGAGAACTGGTTCGCGATCAGCTCGCCCACGCTCCGGATGCGCCGGTTGCCGAGATGGTCGATGTCGTCCGTGTGGCCGCGCCCCTCGTGCAGCTCCACGAGGTAGCGCACGATCGCCACGAAGTCATCCTTCGTGAGCACCGTGTGCGACGCCGGCGTGGTCAGATGCAGGCGCTGATTGATCTTGTAGCGCCCCACGCGGCCGAGGTCGTACCGCTTGGGCGAGAAGAACAGGCGCTCGAGCGCCACGCGCGCCGTCTCCGCGTTGGGCGCGTCGCCCGGGCGGAGCAGCGAGTAGATCTGCTTGAGCGCGTACATCTCGCCGGCCTCGGCGTCGGTGGAGAACTTCTCGCGGTCCTTGTCCGGGATGACCGCGGGGCTGGTCGGGTCCTTGAGCAGCGTGTTCTTGATCAGCGTGCTCTCGGCCCGCCCCGACACCACGAACACTTGCACTTTCGCGAGATCGTGCTTGCGCAGCTTGCGCAGCGTCGTGTCGTTGAGCACCTGCCCCGCGTCGGCTACCACTTCGCCGGTCTCCGGGTCCATGGCATCGAGGGCGAGGACGCGCCGCACCGGACGCTCGCCGCGCTCGATCGCGTCGGTCTCGTCGCGGAGGTCGATCGTCATGTAGCTCGCGAACACCTTGAGCGTGTCCACCTTGAGCCGCCGGAGGCGGTTGTAGACCTCCACGGTGAGCTCGTCGCCTTCCTTGACGAGCATTTCGGCCTCGGCGCGCGCGCGCTCCAGCTTCGCCTTCTTGGTCTTCGCCTTCGGCGCGTCGACCGCCGTCGCCTCGCCCGCCAGCTTGATATCCTCGGCGATGATCGCGCCGATCACCTCGCGCTGGTCGCCGCGGCTCTCGAGCTTCTTCGTCAGATCCAGCTTGCGCACCGCGAAGAAGAGCCGGAGGATGTCCGAATTGCTCCCGTAGCCGAGCGCGCGCAGCAGCGCCGTGGCCGGGAACTTCTTCTTCTTGTCGATGTGGACGTACACCACATCGTGGATGTCCACCGTGAACTCCACCCACGAGCCGCGGAAGGGGATGATGCGCGCCGAGATGAGCCGCTGTCCGTTCGGGTGCGTCGACTCCTCGAACACGACGCCCGGCGAGCGGTGGAGCTGGCTGACGATGACGCGCTCCGCCCCGTTGATCACGAAGGTGCCGAGCGGGGTGAGCAGCGGGAGCTCCCCGAGGTAGACCTCCTTCTCGAGGATGTTCTTGGGGCGCTTGACGCCGTTCACGTCCTCGTTGACGACGAGCTGCAGCGTCGCCTTCAAGGGCGCGGAGTACGTCATGTCGCGCTCGATGCACTCCTCCACCGAGTACTTCGGCTCGCCCAGCGCGTAGCGCTTGAACTCGAGCGAGTAATTCTCGTGGACGTCGGTGATCGGGAACAGGTCCTTGAAGACCCGTTCGAGGCCCACGTCCTCGCGGTCGTGGGCGGCGGCGTCGAGCTGGAGCAACGCTCCGAACGCCTGCGTTTGGATGTCGAGCAGGTGGGGCATCCCCATTCCCGGCTCGAGCTTGCTGAAAGAGATCTGCTTCAGTGTCTCAGGCATGGATGACTCGCGCGCAGACGAAAGAGCCCCACCCCCGACGGCGCGAAGAATTTCGCGCTGCAGGGGCGGAGGGCCCGACCTTCCCGATTGTGAACAGCCGATCGTAGTGACGATCCATTCTCGCCGAGATCGAGTGTCGACCGGCGGCCGCATCCGGTGATACCGGAGGGCCGCACGGCAGTTCCCGCGTGGGGCTCAGTGCCCCCGCGCGGGTCCCGCGGCCGTTACTTGACCTCGACAGCCGCGCCCTGTTCCTCGAGCTTGGCCTTCATCGCCGCCGCTTCATCCTTCGTCACGCCCGCCTTCACGGTGCTGGGCGCGCTGTCCACCAGGTCCTTCGCTTCCTTCAGCCCGAGCCCGGTGAGCTCGCGAACGACCTTGATGACCTGGATCTTCTTCGCGCCGGCGTCCTTGAGCATGAGCGTGAACTCGGTCTGCTCCTCGACCGCCGCGGCCGCCGCGCCGCCGGCCGCCGGGGCCGCCGCGGCCGGAGCGGCCGCGATGGTCACGTTGAACTTGGTCTTGAAGATCTCGATGAACTCAGCGAGTTCGAAGACCGACATGTTGCCGATCGCCTCGAGCAGCTCGTCGGTGCTCAGCTTCGTGTGTGCCATTGGTCCGTTCTCCTCATCGATTCCCAGGCGTCGTCCTGGGCGTGGTGTGTCAGGCGATCCGCCTGGGGATGTTCTTGTGTCTCAGGTCGCTGCTTCGCGCTGCGCCCGCAGCCCTTCGAGCGCGCCTACTATCATCGACAACAGTCCGGTCATCGCCCCTGCGAGCGCCGCGAGCGGCGACTGCAGGCCGGCCCCGAGCTCGGCGAGCATCTGCTCGCGCGAGGGCAGCAGCGCGAGCTGTTTCACCTGGGCCACGTTGAGCGGCTTCCCATCCAGCATCCCGCCCTTCACCGACGGGCGCTGCTCGTTCTCCTTCGCGAACTCGGCCAGCACCTTGGCCGCCGCCACCGGATCCTGCCCAATGACGATGCCGGTGGGTCCCTTGAGCGCTTGCCCGGCGAGCCCGATCTCCTTCACCGAGCGCAGGGCCAGCGAGTTCTTGATCACGACGTACTCGACGCCCGCCCGGCGGAACCGGCGGCGGAGCTCCGTCATGTGCTTGACGTTCAGGCCCGTGAAGTCCGTATAGTAGAAGGCCTTCGCGCCCTTGATCTTGCTCGTCAGCTCGCTGACGAGCTGCTCCTTCTCCGTGCGCTTCATCGTCGGTTACCGGTACGGAGTGGTGTCGATCGTGACGCCGGGCCCCATCGTGCTCGAGATCGCCACGTTCCTGACATACACGCCCTTCGCCGCGGCCGGCTTGGCGCGCACGATCTGGTCCATGAAGGCGGTGAAATTCTCCGCCAACGCGCCGGCGCTGAACGACACCTTGCCGATCGGCGCGTGCACGTTGCCGCCCTTGTCCACGCGGAACTCGATCTTCCCCGCCTTCACCTCGCGCACGGCGCGCGTCACATCCATGGTGACCGTGCCCGCCTTCGGGTTCGGCATCAGCCCGCGCGGGCCGAGCACGCGACCCAGCTGGCCCACCAGGCCCATCTGATCGGGCGTGGCGATGAGGACGTCGAAGTCCATCCATCCCTCTTTGATCTTCGGCAGCAGCTCGGCGCCGACGAAGTCCGCGCCCGCCGCTTCCGCCTCGCGCGCCTTCTCGCCGACGGCGATCACCGCCACGCGGACCGTCTTGCCGGTGCCCGCGGGGAGAACCACCGTCCCGCGGACCACCTGGTCCGCGTGACGCGGGTCGACGCCCAGGCGCACCGCGACCTCCACCGTCTCGTCGAACTTGGCGAAGGCACCCCCCTTCACGATCTCGATCGCCTGCTGCGGGGCATAGGCCTTCATGATCTCACGCCGCTCGGCGGCGCTCCGGTACTTCTTGCCGTGCGCGTGCATTAGTCCACCACCTCAACGCCCATCGAGCGCGCCGCGCCGGCGATCATCGCCATCGCGGACTCGATGTTGTCGGTGTTCAGGTCGGGGAGTTTGATCTCCGCGATCTTCCGGATCTGCGCACGCGTCACCTTGCCGACCTTATTGCGGTTCGGGACGCCCGACCCCTTCTCGATCCCGGCTTCCTTCTTGAGCAGGACCGCGGCCGGCGGGGTCTTGGTGATGAAGGTGAACGACTTGTCCGAGAAGATGGTGACCTCCACCGGGAGGATCGTGCCATCCTGGGACTGCGTGCGGGTGTTAAACTCCTTGCAGAACGCCATGATGTTGATGCCGTGGGGCCCCAGCGCGGTGCCGACCGGGGGCGCGGGGTTCGCGCGCCCGGCGACGACCTGCAGCTTGACGAAGCCCGTCGCCTTCTTGGCCATACCTTATTCCTTCGCGTTACCGCGGCGGACCGGATGGCGCCCCTCGCGCCTTCCGCTCACCGCCGCGCGGTGAACTCCCACGGTGTATTTCACGTCGTCGTGGTATCCGACGGCCGGGCCGGTCGCCCGGCGGCGGCGCCAAACACAGGATCGAAAGAACAGAACGCCGTCAGTGCGCTTTCAGCTGCAGGTAATCCAGTTCGACGCTCGTCGGCCGCCCGAAGAGGGAGACCGAGACCCGCACCTTCCCCTTGTCGGCGAACACTTCTTCGACCGTCCCGTTGAAATCGCTGAAGGGACCCTCGGTGATCGCCACCGCCTGGCCGACCATGAAGGGGATCTCCTCCTGCGGCTCCTCCTGCTCCGCCTCATCGGCGACGCCGAGGAGGCGATTGACCTCTTCGGGCCGCAGCGGCTGCGGGGCGCGCTCCTGCCCGACGAACTTGATCACACCCTGAATGCCGTTGATCGCGTGCAGGGTCTCCTGATCGACCGCCATCTCCACGAGCACGTAGCCCGGATAGATCTTTCGCTCGACCGTTACCTTCTTGCCGTTCTTGATCTCAACGACCTCTTGCGTCGGCACGAGCGCCTGTCGGATGGGCCGCTCCTCCGGCGGCAGCCGATCGGAATCGATCCGCCGCTGGATGAGCGAGCGCACCTTGTTCTCGTGCCCCGCGGTCGTCTGGATGGCGTACCACCGGTGACCGTCCACGATGATCATACTCCGAACAACGCCGGGATCGCCTTCACCAGCACCGCCTGCAGCGTGACGTCCATCAGCGCGATGAACGCGCCGATGAGCAGCACGAAGGCGATGATGGTGATCGTCGCCTGCTGCAGCTGCGGCCGGTCGGGCCACGTGACCTTCTCGAGCTCCTTGCGCACCTCGCGCAGGAACTCCGGCGTGCCGCGCACGGCGACGACGACCGCCCTCCACCCATTCGCGGTCCCGGTGAGTGCGCTCACTTCGTTTCCTTGTGCAACGTGTGCGTGTTGCACCGGGGACAGTACTTCTTCCACTCGACCCGCTCCGGATGCGTCCGGCGGTTCTTGTCGGTGAAGTAGTTCCGGTTCTTGCACTCGTTGCAAGCGAGAATGATCTTTTCGCGCGGCATGCCTTATATAGCTCGGGATTCGGGACTCGGGACTTGGGACTCGACGGCGATTCCCGCCGAGGCCGAGGCCGAGACCGGTTGTTGTTACTTGAGGATCTTCGTGACCACGCCCGCGCCCACCGTCCGCCCGCCCTCGCGAATCGCGAAGCGCAGCCCCTCATCCATCGCGATCGGCGTGATCAGCTCGATCTCCATCTGAATATTG
>JAYUMO010000074.1:0-2207 GCA_043762555.1 Gemmatimonadaceae bacterium
TACTCGCGCACCAGCAGACCCCAGGATCGGCGCTGCTTCCGGCGAGTGGGGCGATCGCCGCAGCGCTCGACGCGCTTGGCGATCGCGAGCGCGCTCTCGCGGTGCTCCAGCGGGCGGTGGATCAGCACGACCCGTGGCTGATGCTGATGGGCCGCGCGGCCGCGCTCGACGGCCTGCGAGCCGACCCGCGCGCCGCACCGTTGTTCGCGAAGATGGAGACACCATAGCGGGCGGCGCGAGGGAGCGCCGAGCGAGCCTTGACGTTCGGGAAAATCTCGGCAACTTCGCGGGCATATCTCCTCGACGCTGAGGCCCGCATGTCCCGCTCGCTCATCGTGATCGCGCTGCTGGTGCTCGCCGCCGCCACACCGGCACAGCAGGACCCGGCGCAGCCGCCGTTCAAGCTCGAAGAGGTGATGATCCCGATGCGCGACGGCGCGCACCTCCAGACGGTGATCCTCACTCCCGTCGATCAGACGGGGCCGCTGCCGATCCTCTTCCGACGCACGCCGTACGGTGTGCCCGACAAGGCGCCCGAGCAGATCCCAACGAGCTGGAAGGCGCTCGCACAGGACGGCTACATCTTCGTGATCCAGAATCTGCGCGGGCGATTCAAGTCGGAAGGCGTCTTCAAGCTCACCTCGCAAGTGGATCTCACGGACTCGACGTCGACCAACGAGACCACCGATGCGTACGACACCATCGAGTGGCTCGTGAAGCACGTGCCGCAGAACAACGGGCGGGTGGGCATGTACGGGGTGTCGTACGATGGACTGACGACGGCGCTCGCTCTTTTGCGCCCCCACCCGGCGCTCAAGGCGATGAGCGAGCAGGCCGCGCCGGTGGATCAGTGGATGAACGACGACATGCATCGGTATGGCGCGTTGCGCGAAAGCTATGCCTTCGAGTACTCGGTGATGGAACAGGCGGATAAGAACAAGAACACGAACTTCTCATTCGAGATCTACGACAGCTACTCCTGGTATACGGCGCTGGGGCCGGTGTCGAACGCCAATGCCCGCTACCTCCACGGCAGCATCCCCTTCTGGAATGACATCCTGGCCCACCCCGACTACGATGACTTCTGGAAGAAGGAGGCGTGGGTGAGGCAGTTGCACGCATCCACGGTGCCGAACCTGAACGTCGCCGGCTTCTGGGATCAGGAGGATCCGTGGGGCCCCTGGCAGATCTTCCGCCACGCGGCGGAGCACGACCCCGACCATACCAACTTCATGGTCGCCGGGCCGTGGTTCCACGGGCAGTGGCGGGCGCCCAAGGGGGACAGCATCGGGCTCATCGCGAACGGCGGGCACGAGACCGCGCGCGAATTCCGCGAGACGATCGAGGCGCCGTTCTTCCGCTTCTACCTGCACGGGAAGGGAGAGAAGCCCACTTGGCAAGCGACCACCTTCCAATCGGGCGCGAACCGGTGGCGGTCGTACGCCATCTGGCCGCCCAAGGAGGCGAAGCCCACGAAGCTGTATCTCCACGCGGATGGGATCTTGTCATTCGACGCGCCGCGCGCCGCCGGTCGAGGTGGCGCGTATCGCGAGTACGTCTCGGATCCGGCGAATCCCGTTCCCTATCGGCAGCGTCCGATCTCCCCCACGTATCCGAACGGCGACTGGCGCACGTGGGAGATGGCCGATCAGCGCTTCGTCGAGCAACGGCCCGATGTGCTGACGTTCGTGAGCGCACCGCTCGACCACGATCTCACGATCACCGGCGAAGTGGCGGCCGAGCTGTTCGCCTCCACCTCCGGCACCGACGCCGACTTCGTCGTCAAGCTGATCGATGTGTATCCCGAGAACGCGCAGCCGAACGCGTGGGACGCGGACAACGGCCCCGCCCCCGGGCAGTACGCGCGCTCGGTGAACGGCTACGAGCTGCCGATCGCGATGGAGGTGCGCCGCGGGCGATACCTCGCGAGCTTCGAGCATCCACGGCCGCTCAAGCCGAACACGCCGATCGCCTGGGAGATCCCCCTGCGCGACCACGACCACGTCTTCCTCGCCGGGCACCGGTTGATGGTCCAGGTCCAATCCACCTGGTTCCCGATCATCGACCTCAATCCGCAGAAGTTCGTGCCGAGCATCTATCAGGCAACGACGACGGACTTCGTGAAGGCGACGCAGCGCGTGTATTGCTCGCCGTCGCTGCCATCGCACATCGTGTTGCCGGTGATGCCGTAGCCCGGACCCTCAGCG
>JAYUMO010000075.1:0-2729 GCA_043762555.1 Gemmatimonadaceae bacterium
CGCACGTGCCCAGGCGTTACCTGGCGGTCTGCCCTGCGGTGCCCGGACTTTCCTCGATGGGTCGAGCCCACCGCGACCGTCCGGCGCCCATGTGCGGAGTGAAGGATCGCGGGGGGCCGGGCGTGGGCGCAAGCGTCGGTACCCCGCAATATGGCTTTAGTAGCTACTAGCTATTATTAACCAGGGCGAGCCCGACGCACGGCGCGCATCGCCGCCCGCTGTGCCGTTGCATTGCCGCGCTGTGACGCCGGCGTGACGCCCCGCGATAATCTGCGCTCGCGTCGCCCGCCTGGAGCTCCGCCACCATGACTACCGCGAACCTCGGCCACCGGCTCAACGCCGTGGCGACCGTGCTCCACCCCTCCGAACGCGCGCGTGTCGATGCGGCCGGTGACGGCGTCTACCAAGCTCTGCACCGGCAGAGCATCGACGAAGTGATCCACGACCTGCGCGCCCAGCGCGCACACGCCGTCCTCGTCTCCGTCGCCCGCTGCGGCCCGGTCGAGTGCACCCGCCTCGCCCGACTGGTCCACGAGTTCCCGCGGGTGCCGGCGATCGCGCTCCTCACCGCGCTTGAGCCCGCCACCGCGCAGACCGTGCTCTCGCTCGGACAATGCGGTATCCGCGATCTGGTGGATGTCCGCGAAGGATTCGGGTGGCGCGATCTGCGCAACGTGCTGGCGCACGGCCAGGGCGACGATCTGGCGCGTCTCGCGCTAGGGCTGCTCTCGCTGGATCTCGTCGCGGCGCCGGCCGATTGCTGGCGCTTCTTCGAATCGCTCTTCCGAACACCCGCCAGCTGCCCGAGCGTGCGGGTGCTCGCCAAGCACCTTGATGTGCTGCCGAGCACGTTGATGAGCCGCTTCTTCCGCGCCAACCTGCCGGCGCCGAAACGATACCTCGCCTACGCCCGGCTCGCCCAAGCGGCCCGCGCCTTCGAGAACCCGGGCCTGTCCATCGCGAGCGTGTCGAACCACCTGGACTATTCATCCCCGCAGAGCTTCGGCCGGCACGTTCGCACGATGCTCGGGCTGAGCGCGCTCGAGTTCCGCGCCCGCTACGATGGCGAGGGGATGCTGCAGCGCTTCCGGGAGGAGCTCGTCCTGCCCTTCCTGGCCACGCTGCGGCGATTCCAACCGCTGTCCAAGGGCACACGCTGGTCGGGGATCCTGCGCAGCGTCGGGTGATCGTGTGCTCGCTACGGAGCCTCGGGTGGGAGCACCGCCACGATCTCGCTCAAACGCACGAGCGCGCGCACGGCGAGGCCGGCGCGCTCGAGCGCGTCGCGGCCGCCCTCCTCGCGATCGACCACGGCGAGCACGCCGAGCACGGTCCCGCCCGCACCTTGCACCGCTTCGATTGCCCGCTGTGCGGAGCCGCCGGTAGTGATGACATCCTCGGCGATCACCACGCGATCGCCGGATCGGAAAGGGCCCTCGATGAGCTTGCCCGTGCCGTGCTGCTTCGCTTCCTTGCGCACCGTGAAGGCGCGGATCGGCGTGCCGGCGAGCGCGCTCGCGTAACTGAGTGCGTACGCGACCGGGTCCGCGCCGAGCGTCAGGCCGCCCACGGCGTCGGCATCCCAGCGCGCCTCACGGACCACGATGAGGGCCAGTGGCCCGATCAGCGCGAGGCCCTCAGGACTCATGGTGGTGAGTCGCGCGTCCACGTAGAGCGACGACTCCCGCCCCGAAGCGAGCGTGAAACGTCCCCGGCGCGTTGAGCGCTCGGCGAGCAACTGAATGAGACGGTCGCGATCGGCCATCGAGGAGAGCCGCTCCGTCGACGAGCGCGTCAGCTCGGCTCGCTGCGGCGCATGATCGATTTCATCCGCGCGAACAACCCATAATGCGGCGTCGCGGTGGGCGCTTCGACCGCTTGCTGGAGCGCCGCCGCGAAGGCGAGCACATCGGCGTACCGCTGCGTCGGATCGCGGAGCAGCCCGCGCATCACCACCGCCTCGACCCCCGGGTCGACCTCGGCGCCTTTGCGCGCATCCCGCAGCGGGATCGGCGGCTGCGAGAGCAGCTGGGTGAACAGTTCGCGCTGGGACTTCCCCAGATATGGCAGGCATGCGGAGAGGAGATAGTACGCGATGGTGGCCAGGCTATACTGGTCCGCCGCGGCGGTCACGAGCTGTCCGGAGAGCGCCTCCGGCGCGACGTACATGAGCGTGCCGACGAAGAAGCCGGCGCGCGTGAGCCGCTCCTCCGGCGCGAGGTCCGCTTGCGCGGCGATGCCGAAGTCGAGCAGCTTCACATGCTTGCGCGCCGGGTCGTACATCACATTCTCGGGCTTCAGGTCGCGATGGATGATGCCCATCTGATGCGCGGCGTGGACCGCGTCCGCGATCTGGCTGATGATGTGCGCTGTTTCCACGGCCGAGAGGGGGACTTTGCGCTTGGCGTATTTTTCGAGGAGCTCGCCCGTCGCCCATTCGATGGCGATGAAGTGCACGCCGGGGCGGGCTTCGCCGATCTCGATCGTCCGGACGACGTTGGGGTGCAGCACGCGAGTGCCGTAGGTCGCCTCGCGAAGAAAACGCGCGACGGCGGTCTTGTCGTTGCGCAGCTTCTCGCGCAGGACCTTGACGGCGACGGTGCCGTGCTCGGGATGGGCGGATCGATAGACGACGGCGGTACCGCCCTCGCCGACCATCTCCTCCAGCGTGTATCCAGCGAGGCCCGAGCCGGAAAGATTTTCAGGGGTCACCCGGGCGAAGCTAACGG
>JAYUMO010000076.1:0-1642 GCA_043762555.1 Gemmatimonadaceae bacterium
CTCGACAGCCGCGCGATCCTCGCGGAGGCGGCGCCGCGCCTGCCGGCGTGGCACGCCCTCACGTACGGCATTGCGGGATGCGACGATGCGCGTATCGCCGAGCGAGCCGCGCGCGCAGCGGGTGCGTCGTGGACATTCATGCCGCTCTATCGCGGAGGTGACCCCGCATGGCTCGACGAGCGCCTGTCGCACGTGCAGCACACCGACGGACTGATCGAGCTGGGCGACCTGATGCACGCCGAGGCATTGCCGTGGGTGCGGCAGCACACGGACGCGCTCGTCAGCGGCTACATCGGCGACGCCGTGATCGGGCCAACGTTCAACGCGATCGCGACGCCTGGCGACGTGCTCGCCGCCCTCCCGTACTACGGCGGCGCGCTGGGCGAGCCGGAGGAATCGGCGCGTGCCCGGGCCGAGGGGATGCTCGCGGTGCTCGGGGGAGCGGCGGCGCGATTCGCGCTCTTTGACGACAAGCTTCCACAGAGCACGAACTTTTGCCATGGCGCGCTCTGGCGCCCGTACGTGCGCGTGCGACGCCCCTTTCTCGCGAATCGGTTCTTTGAGTTCGCGCAGGGACTCACCGCCGATTGGCGCAACGGGCAGCGCCTGCAAGCGCACTGGCTGCGACACTGCTATCCGGCGCTGTTCACGGCAATCCCGAATCAGAAGACCGGAGTCCCGCTGGGCGCGCCGCGCTGGCAGTGGCAACTCGCGCGCGCGCGCCGGGTTGCCGCGCGCACCACCCGGCGGCTGCTCGCGACCGGCGGCGTCCCGATCGCGCCTCGCTCGCGCAACTTTACGGACGACGCGTCGGCATGGCGAGCGCCCGGGCCGCGCGCGCAGATCCGTTCGCTGCTGCTCGCACCGGATGCGCTGCACCATGGCGTCTTTTCCGTTGGCGCGGTGGCGCAGGTGCTGGGCGAGTGGGAGCGCGACGCCGCGGCGCCGGCGCAGGTCATTGGCGCCCTCGTCGTTTTCGAGCACTACCACCGAGGACTGGCCGCGCACCTCGCCGCGGCACGCTCGGCGGGACGCACGCCGCGTGCGCCGTCGGGCAACCTGCCGTTTGCTGACAGTGCGCCGGAGTCGACGTCGTGAGCGCGCCGGCACCGGCGACGCGCCTGCACACGGTCGATGCGTTGCGCGGTCTCGCGGCGCTCGCCGTCGCCTTCTTCCATACGACGAACGGCAACCCGTCGCTCATGCAGGGTGAACCGCTGCAGCGCATCGGGAGCTGGGGATGGCTCGGGGTCGATGTCTTCTTCGTCATTTCGGGGTTCGTGATTCCGTATGCGCTCGAACGGGGCGGATATCACTCGCGCGACGCCGGGCGCTTTCTCGCCAAGCGCATCGTTCGCATCGACCCCCCGTACCTCGTCACGATCGCGCTCGCGCTCCTGTTGGGATGGATCTCGGCACTGATGCCGTTCTATCGCGGCAAGCCGTTCGCGGTGGACGTCACCGCGATCGCGCTGCACGTGGGCTACCTCACCGAGATCGCGGGGCGGCCGTGGGCCGTTCCGGCCTTCTGGACGCTGGCGCTCGAGTTCCAGTTCTATCTCGCCATGGCGCTCCTCTTTCCGCTCGTCCGACACGCGCGGCGCGCCGTGCGGCTGGCGACGATCGCCTTCATGGTCGCCGG
>JAYUMO010000077.1:0-1637 GCA_043762555.1 Gemmatimonadaceae bacterium
CCATCGTAATTGCGCCGCGTCTCGCCGAGCGAGTCGCCGCCGAACTTCTCGAGCATCGCCTGCGCGACGACGAACGCCGTCATCGCCTCGGCGATCACGCCCATCGCGGGGACGGCGGTGACGTCGCTGCGCTCGGCCACCGCCTTCGCGGGCGCGCCGGTGGCGATGTCGATCGTGTCGAGCGGCCGCATGAGCGTGCTGATCGGCTTCATCGCGGCGCGCAATACGATCGGCTCGCCGTTGGTGACGCCGGCCTCGAGCCCGCCGGCGCGATTGGTGCGGCGCCGCACGCCTCCGGTGTGCGCGCGGTCGCTCGCCGGCTCGATCTCGTCGTGCACCTCGGCGCCGGTGCGCCGCGCGTTCTCGAAGCCCGGCCCGATCTCGACCCCCTTCACCGCCGGGATCGACATCAGCGCCGCCGCGAGGCGCGCGTCGAGCTTCACGTCCCACGAGACGTGCGACCCGAGGCCCACCGGCACGCCGTCGCAGATCACTTCGACGATCCCGCCGAGGGTGTTGCCGTCCTTCTGCGCGGCGTCGATGCGCGCCGTCATCTCGCGCTCGGCGCCGGCGTCCAGGGTGCGCAGGGGGGAGCGATCGGCGGCCGCGTTGACGTCCGCCGGAAGGGGGCTCGGCACGCGCGCGTCCACGCCGCCGAGGTGGATGACGTGGCTGGCCACCGTGATGCCGAACTCGCGCAGGAAGCGGCGGCAGACGGCGCCGGCGGCGGTGCGCGCGGCGGTCTCGCGCGCCGACGCCCGCTCGAGGAGGTCGCGCGCGTCGGTGCGGTCGAACTTGAGCAGGCCGCTCAGGTCCACGTGGCCGGGGCGCACGCGCGTGACGGCGCGCTTGCGCGGCGCGGGGTCGCCCGAGCGCGGCGCCGGATCCATGATCTCCTCCCAATTCTTCCAGTCGAGATTCGCGATGCGCATCGCGATCGGCGAACCGAGGGTCACGCCGGCGCGCACGCCGCCCAGGAAGTCCACCGCGTCCTGCTCGATCTTCATCCGGCGGCCGCGGCCATAGCCCTGCTGGCGACGCGCGAGGTCCACGTCCACGTCGGCCGCGAGGAGCGGCAGGCCGGCGGGGATCCCTTCGAGGATCGCGAGCAGGGCGGGGCCGTGTGATTCGCCGGCGGTGGTGAAGCGGAGCATGGCGGGGCGGCGGCTGGAGGGCGTGGGGCGACCGGGGATAAGCTACGCCGCGCGGGGGAAAACGAGAACCGCCCGGCGCGAGAACTGATCGCGCCGGGCGGCTCCAGGACTAGGCGGCAGTGGGCCCTACGGGCACGCTGCGCTCATCTGCGCCTGCGGAATGGTGACGACCACGACCCCGTACGTCGTGGCGCCGACGATCATCGTGGCGCCGCCGGCGAGCGCCGCCGACTTGATCGGCCCGATCACCGGGTCGCGGGTGGGTACCGACAGACAGAGCTGGTAGGTGTTCGTGTTCCAGACCTGGATCTCGGCCTGCGCGGAAGCGGTGAACATCAGCTGCGTGCCGCCCGTGGCGCCGGGGCGCGGCACGCCCGTGTTGAGCGGGTGGAAATCGACACCGGCGTTCCCGGCCGAGGTCTGCAAGAGGCCCTGCAGCCGGAGCCCGAGGTCGAAGAGCGCGGTGGAGTCGGCCCGCACGGC
>JAYUMO010000078.1:0-2729 GCA_043762555.1 Gemmatimonadaceae bacterium
TGGTGGCGCTACGTGG
Organism: Gemmatimonadaceae bacterium; assembly: GCA_043762555.1. Lineage (GTDB taxonomy): Bacteria > Gemmatimonadota > Gemmatimonadetes > Gemmatimonadales > Gemmatimonadaceae > DATKOH01. Next base: position 17 of record JAYUMO010000078.1, read on the forward strand.
GGATGCGGGACCTGTACGCGCTGTTCAAGGCCGTGCTCGTGAGCACGGTGCTCTTCACCACGGCGCTCGTACTACTCGGCCGTGCGCCGGCGTTCCCGCGCTCGGTGCTCGCGATCGACGCGGTGCTGACGATGATGATGATCGGCGGCGCGCGATTCACCCTCCGCGCCCTCCGCGAGCAGCAGCGCCCGCGGGCCGAAGGGCTCCGGCGGCGGCGCGTGCTCATCATCGGGGCCGGTGACGCCGGCGAGCTGCTGCTGCGCGAGATCCAGAACAATCCCCGCCTGGGCTACGAGCCGGTGGGCTTCGTGGACGACGACGCACGCAAGACCGGGTTCCACATCCACGGGGTCCCGGTGATCGGCGGTACCGCCAACCTGGCCGGAGTGCTCGCGGCGCACCCGGCGGACGAGCTGATCATCGCCATCCCGTCGGCCACGCGCGATCAGATCCAGGCGATCGTCAATCGCTGCCTCGCGCTCCGCATCCCCTTCAAGATCCTACCGGCGATCGCGGCGCTCTCGGGGCGCGTGCGCGTGAGCCAGCTGCGGCCGGTGCGGGTGGAGGACCTGCTCGGCCGCGATCCGGTGGAGCTCGACTCGTCCACCGTCCGCGGCGAGATCGCCGGTCGGCGCGTGCTGATCACGGGCGGGGGCGGGTCGATCGGCGCCGAGCTCGCGCGCCAGGTCGCGGCCTACGACCCGGCGGAGATCGGGCTGATCGACCGGAGCGAGAACGCGCTCTACCTGGCGGAGCAGGAGCTGCGGCGCAAGCATCCGGGGCTCACGGTGCACGCCGTGCTCTGCGACATCCGCGACGGCGACGACGTACGGCGGCTCTTCCGGGAGCTGCGGCCGGAGCTCGTCTTCCACGCGGCGGCGTTCAAGCACGTGCCCCTGATGGAGCAGCATCTCCCGCACGCGGTGCACAACAACGTGTTCGGCACGCGGATCGTGGCGTTGGCGGCGGCGGAGCACGACGCCAAGTTCGTGCTCGTCTCTACCGACAAGGCGGTGAGCCCGAGCAACGTGATGGGCGCGACGAAGCGGCTCGCCGAGAAGATCGTGCTCTCGCTCAACGTGCTGGGGCGGCACGTCGTGGTGGTGCGCTTCGGGAACGTGCTCGGGAGCAACGGCTCCGTGGTGCCGCTCTTCGCGGAGCAGATCGCCGATGGCGGGCCGGTGACGGTGACGCACCCCGATGTGACGCGCTACTTCATGACGATCCCCGAGGCGGTGACGCTGGTGCTGCAAGCGTCGGCTCTTGAGGAGGCGCGCGACAAGATCGTAATGCTCGAGATGGGGGAGCCGGTGCGCATCGTGGATCTCGCGCGCAATCTGATCCGGTTGTCGGGGCTGGAGCCCGACGTCGACATCCCGATCATCTTCACCGGCCTGCGCCCCGGCGAGAAGCTCCACGAGCGGCTCACGGACGACAGCGAGGCGACGTTGCCCACGCGCTACCAGAAGATCCGCATCGTCCAGACCGACGCGCCGGCGGCGCTCGACGAGGGGCTCGCCGAGCTCTGGGAAGCGCTCGAGGCGCGCGACGACCGCCGGCTGCTGCGCATCCTGCAGCAGCTGGTGCCCGAGTACCTCCCGCAGGCGGCGCTCCTGGCGTCGGTGCGCGACCGGGTGAGCGGCGAGGTCCGCGCGCAGAACCGGACGGCGCGGTGACGCGGGCGCGGCTCGCGCTGCTCGCGGTGGCCGCGGCCCAGTTGGCCGGCGCCGCCGCGCTCCCGGGGCAGCACCCGCTCGTCTCGCTCCCGCTCAACGATCCCGCCTACGCGCAGCTCGACGGGCTCATGCGACAAGGGTGCGTACCCGCGCGGCTGTCCCCGTACCGCCCCTATCTCGTCCTCGCGGTGCGGCAGGCGCTGATCGCCGCCCATACGGCGCCGCACTGCGCCGGGCCCATCTTGGAGCTGCTCACCGCGCGATTCGCGCGCGACACCGGGATGGTGAACGACACCAGCGACGCCCGGCTCCGCTTCGGCGTGCTCGCGTCGCTCATCGGCACCGGCCAGACGAACGGCACCGTGCTCCCGCTCTGGCGCGACGTGCGCTCCGTGGACTCGGGACCGCAGCCGCTCGTCGGCTACGCCGCGGCCCGCCTCAGCTTCAACGGCGGCCCGCACTTCGCGGCCGTGACCGAGCTCTTCGCGCAGACCGGCGTGCGCGACGATCCGACCATCCGCGAGGAGAGCTTCCGGCACGGGAGCGGCGTGGTCGGCGTGAACCAGGCGTACTTCTCGGCGCGCACCGGGCCGCTGTTCTTCTTCTTCGGGCGGGAGCCGGTGGCGTGGCTCGGGGAGGGGACGGAATCGATCGCGCTCTCGGCCGCCGGGCCGCCGCTCGATCACTTCGGCTTCGCGCTGCGTCTCCGCCAGTGGGAATTCCAGAGCCTCGTCGCACAAGCGAGCGACGTCACGCTCGACCCCACGATCGACGGCGTCCCGGCGACCGAGACGTGGCTCCGCACGCTCTACGCGCACTCGCTCACCTTCTGGCCCTGGCGCGGCGTGGAGTTGACGCTCGGCGAGACCGCGCTCGTGCCGCGGCAGACCGGCGGGCTCGACTGGGCGTATCTCAACCCGATCATGCCGTATCAGACGACGCAGCACGAGAGGAGCCCGTCCGGCGGCGGCGACGCGAACCTCACCGGCTACTTCTCGGCGCGCGCCACCGCCGGGCGCGCGACGCTCAGTGGCGAG
>JAYUMO010000079.1:0-2515 GCA_043762555.1 Gemmatimonadaceae bacterium
TCAACGGCCGGCTCAGCTGCCGGCTCAGGTGCCCCGCCACACGCGACGCGAGCAGCGCGAGGACCGCCGAGCCCGCGAGCGCGAGCACGATGATCACGACCACCGCGCGCGAGGCCAGATATTGGTAGCGGCTGGCCTCGATCAGCGATGTTCCCAGCACCCGCTCGTGCTCGTCGAGCGCCGCGCGCTGTTCCGCCGTCATCGGCCTCTCCCGCATCGCCGCGATCACCCGCCGCCCGCTCGCCGCCACCTGGTCCCACGGCCGCGTGCCGCTGAGCACCGGCAGCACCCCGCTCACGCCCGCGGCCCCGCCGAGCATGAGCGCGCTCGCCGGCACCATCGCGAAGAGCACCAGGTAGATGAGGACCCGCGTGCGAAAGGTGAGCTGCTTCACTCCCGCTCCCTGCGTGGCGTGGACTCGCGGCGAGGCGTTTCCTTCTGCGACAGCGCCAATCTACAGAGAACCCCACCCCGGCGCGAAGGCGGGGGCACCCCCCGCGCCACCGCGACGAGCCGCCAGTTGGTTTTGCCTCAGGACCCCGCCGGGGTTACATTTAGCCAACCGATGCGCACCACCACTGAACGCTGATGCCGAGCAGCTCGACCCATGAGCGCGCCGGCGCGCGGCACGCGGGAGTCACTCCCGCGCGAGCGCGCCCCGGCGCCCCGGGTCGACCGGCATCGTTCGGTTCGGTGGTCGCGCCAGCGGCCCCGCCCGCCGTGGACGCCCTTCGCGCCCACACCTGCTGCTTCGAGCCCAGTGCGCTCCTTCCGAGCGCCGAGGGGAAGCGGTGGGATACCGGACGGACGGCCGCGCCTTTTCACACCGTTTCACCACCGAGTACATGACACCACGACCCAAGCGGCCCACGGGCGCCGCCTCGCACCGGCGACCCGCCGTGCGCCAGCCCGTCGTTCCGATGCACCGCGGCCCGCAGGCAGCCAGCATCACCGCCCCCATCGCTTCACCGGCCGCCTTCCCCACCGCCGCCTTCCACCACGCGCCGAACGCCGCGCTCCTCATCGACTTCGACAACGTCACGATGGGCATCCGCTCGGACCTCGGCCACGAGCTCCGCAACCTCCTCTCGAGCGACATCATCAAGGGGAAGGTCGCGGTGCAGCGCGCCTACGCCGACTGGCGCCGCTATCCGCAATACATCGTCCCGCTCGCCGAGAGCTCGATCGACATGATCATGGCGCCGGCGTACGGCAGCTCGAAGAAGAACGCCACCGACATCCGCCTCGCGATCGACGCGATGGAGCTCGTCTTCACGCGCGATGAGATCGGCACCTACATCCTCCTCTCCGGCGACTCCGACTTCGCGAGCCTCGTGACCAAGCTCAAGGAGTACGGCAAGTACGTGATCGGCGTCGGCATCCGCGAGAGCTCGAGCGATCTGCTCGTCATGAATTGCGACGAGTACTACAGCTACAACGCGCTCGCCGGCCTCGTGAAGGCGAACGAGGAAGAGACCACGAAGAAGGATCCGTGGGAGCTGGTGGTCGAGGCCATCCACCGCATGAAGCGGAATGGCGACGTGATGCGCTCCGACCGCCTGAAGCAGGTGATGCAGGAGATCGACGCGTCGTTCGACGAGAGCGATCTCGGCATGGCCAAGTTCTCGCGCTTCTGCCAGGAGGCCGCGGCCAAGGGGCTGATCAAGGTCGCGCGCCTCGAGAATGGCCAGATGGAAGTGGACGTCGCCGATGGCGCCCCCTCGCCCCGTGCCGCCGCCGCTACGGTGACGGTAGTGAGCGCGAGCGAACGTCGCGCCGCCGGCGAGGAGCCTCGCTCCCGCCGCGGCCGCCGTGGCGGTCGCGGCCGCGGTCGCGATCGCGAGGACGCCGCCCCCCGCGCCGAGACGGCCGAGGTTGCCCCCGAGCTGGTCCCGGATTCCGCCCCGGAGCTCGACTTCGCCCCTGCGACCCCGCGGCAGAAGTCCGTCCCCCGCGTCGCCGAGGCCGAGGCCGAGGCCGAGGCCGAGACCGAGACCGGTCACTCCGGTCCCGCCGGTCACTCCGGCCCCCGCCTTTCACGGGACGAAGCCTTCCTTCTCGTCCGCCGCGCCGTCGAGGCGCTCTCCAGCGGCCCCGAGGATCCGGTACCGGCGAGCCAGGTGCGCGACCGGGCGCGTCTCCTCCTCGGCCGCGACAGCGAGACCCTCGCCGAACGCTTCTTCCACCGGATCCTCCGCGACATGCACGACGCGGAGCAGATCGACCTTCGCAAGCGCGGCGACGACTACGAGGTCTCTCCCTCGCCCGATGCGCCCCCGATCGCCGATCAGCTCGCGGCGGCCGCGGCGCCCGCCGAGGCGGCGAGCCAAGCGGCCCGCAGCGCGGTGAACGCGGCGGCGCTGCGTCGCGGCATCCGCGGTCGCGGCCGCGGTCGCGGCGGTCCCGGCGACCTGCCCCCGGGGCTGCTAACCGTCGGGATCGTCGACAGCGAGCCGTCGGGCGCCGCGCTGGACGGTGACGAACCGGCCGCCGAGGGCGACGAGGTCGCCCTCGG
>JAYUMO010000080.1:0-21752 GCA_043762555.1 Gemmatimonadaceae bacterium
GTTGAGCGCCGTCACACGCTGCCACACACGGATCACGAGGGGAGCGCCGGCGAGGAGCCGGAGCGGCTTGCGGGGGAGCCGCGTCGCGCCGAGGCGCGCCGGGATCACCGCCAGCGTGCTCACGACGATCCGATCGGGATGTGCCGGCATGCAAGATTCACGCCACCCAATATAGCGAACGGGACCTACGGAATCAAACCGTTTGGCGCGAATCTTTCTTCCGCCGTCAACGGACGAACCAGAACAGCAGCATCGTCGTCCACTCTCCCGTCGCGGGGTCCACGAACGCGTCCAGCCGGAGCGGCTTGAGCGCCAACCGAACACCGATGTTCTGCGTGAACCGCGGCAGGTCGTGCAGCCCCGCGGCGCCCGCCAGGTAGGCGAGGGCGATCGACGGCGGCGTCGAGTACGGGATTCGGATCCCCTCGAAGGTGAAGCGGTAGTCGCCTTCGACGAAGAGCAGCTGGTCGCCGCCCTGCGAGAGCAGGCCGAGGGTGGGCAGCGAGCCGGCGCTCCCCAGGTAGCCGTAGCGCTGCGCCGGTGCACTATCGCCCGACGTGTAGATCGCGTGGACGCGGAAGAGGAGATCCTGGTCCTTGAAGGTGGGCACCGACCCGTCCACGTCGGCCACGAGCTGCATGAACCGCGCGTCGTTCGGTGCGACAAAGGGGACCTCCACCTGCACGCTGCCCTGCAACGCAACGTTGCCGCGCATCGCGCCGCCGATCCCGGCGTACCAACTCTCGATCCGCCCCTCGACGATCGCCGGATTCGGGCGCAGCATGGAATACGTGCTGCTGTCGCCGGTGATGCTCCACGGACCGCCCGCGATCACGCTCGTGGCCTTCTCGCTGCGTGCCCCGCCCCACAGCTGCAGGTCGCGCGCGGAATCGGACCACACATAGCCGACCCGCCCATCGCCGAATTCGGCGCGCCAGTAATTGCGGAAATCCTTGCCGCAGCAGAGGACCATGAAGCTGTTCGCGATATCCGTTTGGATCCAGCCGTCGTTCGACAACGTGGCCTGCGCGCCGGTGAGGCGCACGAACGCGCCCCCGGAGCGCGCCGACGCCGTCACCGCGCCGTCGAAGAGGCCGAGGTTCGAGCGGTAGGTCACGCTCGGGCTGAGAACGAACGCGCTGTCGCCGAGCACGAGCTCGGGGTTCCAGCCGACGGAGATGCCGTTCACGCGATCGTACAGCGGCACCCCGACCCCGTAGAAGCCGCTCAGGTGGATCGGGTCGTACTCGGGGGCCGGCGGCTCGTGAAAGTCGAGTGCGAGGCCGCGGGCGGTGCGCGCCGTGTCGAAGCGCGTGGCGGGATACGCGTCCCGTCTCCCGGTCACGACGGCGCCGGTGGCGTCGTAGACATTGCCGCCGAAGGCCAGCGCGCGCCCCTCGATCCGCGCCGTCGGCGTGAGGCTGAGGCTCCCATTGATGACCACCACGTCGCCGCGCACCGTGCCCGCCACCGTCGCGTCCGAGTTCAGCACGACGACCGTCGTCTCATAGGTGCGCCCGGCGTACAGCGGTGTGTTCCAGGGCTCCCGGACCATCACGAACGGGTGCGTGAGCGCCTCCCGGAGCACCCGGCCAGCCGGCCCGGGCCCGGCATCGCGCACGTACAGCGCGCCGTCGGGCCGCTGCGCGCCGACGCGCCCGGCCGCGGCCAAGAACAAAAACAAGAACAAGGCGAGCGCGAAGAGAGTGGCGCGTCTCAACATCGGGAGAGGGTGATGAAGTTCTTGAGCAGCTGCTTCCCGTGCGCGGTGAAGATCGACTCCGGGTGGAACTGCACGCCCCACACGGGCATCGTGGCGTGCCGCATCGCCTGCACCTCGCTGTCGTCCCCCATGGTGGTGCCGGTGACGCGCAGCGCCGGCGGGAGCGACGCGCGCTCCACCACGAGCGAGTGGTAGCGCATGACCTCCAACGGCGCCGGCAGCCCGGCGAAGAGCTCCGTGCCATCGTGCGTGACGCGCGAGGTCTTGCCGTGCATCACCCGCGCGGCGCGCACCACGCGGCCGCCGAACGCTTCGCCGATCGCCTGGTGGCCAAGGCAAACGCCGAGGATCGGGATCGTGCCGGCCCAACGCTGCACCACCGGCACCGTGACCCCCGCCTCCCGCGGCGTTCCGGGGCCCGGCGAGAGGACGATCGCTCGGGGGGCGAGGTCGCCGATCTCCTCCACGGTCACGGCGTCGTTGCGGCGCACCGTCGGCTCCACGCCCAGCTCGCCGAGGTACTGGACGAGGTTGTACGTGAACGAGTCGTAATTGTCGATGACGAGGATCATCGCGCGCGCCGGTCAGCCGCGAGGGTGGAACTGCTTGTGCACGCTCCGAAGATACTCGCGATCGACGTGGGTGTAGATCTGCGTGGTGGCGATGTCGGCGTGGCCGAGCATCTCCTGCACGGCGCGCAGGTCCGCGCCCCCCTCGAGCAGGTGCGTCGCGAAGGAATGCCGCAGGGTGTGGGGGGTGACCCGCTTCGTGATCCCGGCCTTCGCCACGTACTTGCGCAGGATCTTCCACGCGCCCATGCGCGTGAGCGGCGTGCCGCGCGCACCCAGAATGAGCACGCCGCGCCCGGCGCCGCGCTCGAGCCGCGGGCGAAGCTCGCGCACGTACACCGCGGTCGCCGCGATCGCCCGCCGTCCGATCGGCACGAGCCGCTCCTTGCTCCCCTTCCCGAACACGCGCAGCAGTCCGTCCTCCAACATGGCGTCCTTCACCCCGATCGAGATCCACTCGGAGACGCGCAGCCCAGCGCCGTACGCGAGCTCCAGCATCGCGCGATCGCGGAAGACGAGCGGCTCATCCAGCGTCGGGGCCGCCAAGAGCCGCTCCACCTCGCTCACCGTGAGCACGTCGGGCAGCGTGCGCCACCGCTTCGGCGTCTCCAGCCGCTCGCTCGGGTCCTGGACTACCTGCCCTTCCGCGAGCAGGAACCGGTAGTAGGTGCGCACCGCCGATACGTTCCGCCGGATCGAGGTGGGCGCGAGTCCGAGATCCTTGAGCTGGTACACATAATCGCGGAGCAGGCGCGAGGTCACGCCGGTGGGCGCCGACGCGCCCTGGCTGCGTGCGTACGCCGCAAAGCGCGCGAGATCGCGGCCATAGGCTTCCGCCGTGGTGCGCGCCGATCCCTGCTCGAGCGCGAGGAAATCGTGGAAGCGCTCCAGGAGGAACGCCCGGCCGAGCTCGTCGGGGAGCGCCGCGCGCACCGGGCTAGCCGCTCGCGGCGGTGAGCGTCGCGATGGCGACGCAGGCGATCCCCTCCCCGCGGCCGATCCAGCCCATACCCTCGTTCGTCTTCCCCTTCACGCTCACGAGGTCGGGCTCGAGTCCGACCGCGGCGCCCAGCGCGGCGCACATCGCGTCGCGGTGCGGCGCGAGCTTCGGGCGCTCGGCGATCACGGTGACGTCCACGTGCGACACCATCCAGCCGCGCTCGCGCGCGACCGCCACGGCGTGGCGGAGCATTTCGAGGGAATCGCGGCCGCGGTTCGCCGGATCGGTGTCCGGGAAGAGCGCGCCGATATCGCCCGCGCAGGCGGCGCCGAGCACGGCATCGGTGACGGCGTGCGCGACGGCGTCGCCATCCGAATGGCCGGTGAGGCCGCGGTCGAAGGGGATCGTCACACCGCCCAGGCGCAGCGCCGTGCCGGGGCCGAAGCGGTGCGAGTCGTAGCCGATGCCGGTGCGCGTCATGGGGTGGAGGCCCCGGCGCGAGCCATCACGCCGCCGCGCCCGCGGGCTGGTCGTGGATGATCGAGTAGTCCTGGCGACGCCGCGCCGGCGTGAATCCGGCATCGCGGATGAGCCGCTCCATCTCGTCGGTGGTCGTCCGGTGCGTCGTATTCGCCGCCGACACGACGTTCTCCTCGATCATCAGCGAGCCGAAATCGTTACACCCGAAACGCAGCGCGAGCTGCCCCACCTTCATCCCCATCGTCACCCAACTCGACTGCAGGTTGGGCACGTTGTCCAGCACGATGCGCGAGATCGCGACGGTGCGCAGATAGTCCGTGGCATCGGTCTTTGGTTGATTCGACATCGTGGGTGTGTTCTCCGGCTGGAGCGGCCAGCAGATGAACGCGGTGAAGCCGCCGGTGCGCGCCTGCACCTCGCGCACGCGTTCCAGATGCTCGAGCCGCTCGGCGAGCGTCTCGCCGATCCCGTACATCATCGTGACGGAGGACCGCATCCCCTCGCCGTGCGCGAGCTCCATGATCTCCAGCCACCGGTCCGCGCCCGCCTTCTTCCGCGCGACGAGATCGCGCACCCGCTGCACGAGGATCTCCCCGCCGCCGCCCGGGATCGAGTCGAGGCCGGCCGCCCGCAGCTGACGGATCACGTCCAACGCCTCCATCCGGAAGACCTTCGCGAAGAAATCGACCTCGCTCGGGCTGAAGCCGTGAATATGGATCGGGTGATGCTGCTTGATGTAGCGCATCAACGCGAGGTACCATTCGAAGGGGATGTACGGGTTGTGTCCGCCCTGAATGAGGATCTGCACGGCGCCGAGCGTTTTCGCCTCGTCGATCTTCGCGCCGATCTGCTCGTACGAGAGCGTGTACCCCTCCCCGTGCTTCGGCCGCCGGTAGAAGGCGCAGAAGCCGCAGTCCGCCACGCACACGTTCGTGTAGTTGATGTTGCGGTCCACGATGTACGTGACGATCCCGTGCGGGTGCCTCGCGGCGCGAACGCGGTCTGCCTCCGTGCCGAGCTCGAGGAGGGGCGCGTGCGTGTAGAAGGCGAGGAGGTCGCGCGACGGCGTCATGCGGCGGGGAGGAAGGCGAGCGATCCGTTGGGGACCCGTCCGGCATCGGCGAGCCGCCGGAAGAAATCGGTGAGCCCGGCGAGGTGCGCGTACGAGAGGCGGTAGTCCAGCCCCGACAGGTACGCCGCGCATTCTCGCCGCGCGACGCCGGTGGCGGCGGAGGCCTGTTGCGCGAGCTCCTCCAGATGCGCCAGCCCCCAATCGCGCGATTCGATGAGCCGCGCGTGGACCCCGAGCGCCGCGCACGCCGGCGTGCCGCGCTGCGACACCCACACGGCGAAGACGAAGGGGAGCCCGGTCCACCGTTTCCATTCGGCGCCGAGGTCGTACACGAAGGGATAGCGGTGCGCCGCGCCCAATTGGAGCGCCGCGTCGCCGATCACCAGGCGCGCGTCGTGCGGCTCGCGATCGAGCGCCGCCACATCGGTCTCTTCGGCATCGGCGCCGGCGAACTCGGGCGTCGCGCGCCAGACGTGCTCGAAGAGCAATTTGAGCAGCGCGACGCTGGTCATCGAGCTGCGCGAGAGCAGCACGCGCGCCTCGTCCAGATCGGGCGCCGGCCGCCGCGAGAAGAGCAGGACGCTCCGCACCGGACCATCGCAGCTGATCGCCAGGTCGGGCAGCAGGAGATAGCGCTCGGCGTTGCTCGCGTACTCCACGGCGGAGACCACGCTCACGTCCAGCTCGCCGGCGGCCATCATGGCATTCAGCGCGCTCGGCACGCCGTTCACCAACGTCGCGTCGAGCGGCACGAGGCCGCGGTCGATCGCCCCGTACACCGGGTAGCAATTGACGTAGGGGATGCGTCCGACGCGCATCTCAGGCCGCCTCGGCGCTGGCCGCGCCGGCGTGCACGGGCGCGTTCACCGGGCGGGGAGCGTCCGTGTCATCGAAGGTCCGCAGCGGCTGGTACAGGGAATCGCGCTCCACCGGCACCCGGCCCGCGCCGCGAATGAGCCGCAGCACCTGCTCCAGCGACATCGCCTGCGGGGTCGTCGCGCCCGCCTCGTGATAGACCTTCTCGCGCACCACCGTCCCTTCCACGTCGTTCGCGCCGAAAGTGAGCGCGAGCTGCGACACCGCCGGCGTCACCATGATCCAGTGCGTCTTGATGTGCGCGAAGTTGTCGAGGAAGAGCCGGCCCACCGCGATGTTGCGGAGGTCGTCGAAGCCGGTGGTCGCGGTCCCCGTGCGGCCCAGCGTCACCCCCAATTCGTTGTGGTCGGGATGGTACGCGAGGGGGATGTAGGCGAGGAAGCCGCCGGTCTCATCCTGCAGGTCGCGCAGCATGCCGAGATGCTCCACGCGGTCCTCGTCGGTCTCGACGTGGCCGTAGAGCATCGTGCAGTTCGAGCGGATGCCCATGCCGTGCGCGGCGCGATGCACGGCGATCCAATCCTCCGCGGCGAGCTTCCGGTCGGCGATCGTGGCGCGCACGGCCTTGGAGAAGACCTCGGCGCCGCCGCCGGGGAGCGTATCGAGGCCGGCGTCGCGGAGGCGCGTGAGGACCTCCTCCACGCTCAGCTGCTCGATGCGCGCGAGGTGCGCGATCTCCACCGCGGTGAGCGCCTTGATGTGCACCTCGGGACGCCGGGCCTTGAGGCCGCGGAACATCTCGCTGTAGTAGGCGAGCCCCGCGCGCATGTCGAGGCCGCCCACGATGTGGAACTCGCGCACGTACGGGTTCGCGTCCGCTTCGGCGTACACTTGCTCCATCGTGTACCGGTAGGCGCCCTCCTCCTTCGGGAGGCGCGCGTACGCGCAGAAGACGCACGTCTTCCGCAGGATGCAGATGTTGGTCGGATTGATGTGCTGGTTTGCGGCGAAGAAGACGCGGTCGCCGTGCCGCGCCCGTGTGGCCGCGTCGGCGAGCGCGCCGAGCCCCAAGATGTCGGGGGAGCGGAAGAGTGCGAGCGCGTCAGCAGGGTCGAGCCGTTCCCCCGCGCGCACCTTTGCCGCGACGGGCCGCAGCGCCGGGTCGCCCACGCGCGAGAGGTCGACCGCTACCGGGAGGGGCATCTACCCCTCGAACCGCCGCACGGCGAGCGACACGTTGTGGCCGCCGAAGCCGAAGCTGTTGCTCAGCGCGATCGTGACCGGGCGGTCCACCGCCTTGTTCGGCGTGTAGTTGAGATCGCACTCCGGATCGGGGGTGCGATAGTTGATCGTGGGCGGGATCTTCCCCTGCTGCACGGTGAGCGAGCAGATCATGAACTCGACGGCACCGGCGGCGCCGAGCATGTGGCCGGTGGATCCCTTGGTGGAGCTCACGTTCACCGCGCCTGCTTTGTCGCCGAACACGGCCTTGATCGCCTTCGTCTCGTTCAGATCGTTGGCCGGGGTGGAGGTGCCGTGGGCGTTGATGTACTGCACATCGCCCGGCGCGATGCCGGCGTCGCCGATCGCCCGGCGCATCGCGCGCTGCGCCCCCTCGCCGCCCGGCGCGGGCGACGTGAGGTGATAGGCATCGGCGGTCGCGCCGTAGCCGACCACCTCGCCGTAGATGCGCGCACCGCGGCGTCGGGCGTGCTCCAAGTCCTCGAGCACCACCGTCGCGCTCCCCTCCCCCATCACGAATCCGTCGCGCGTCGCGTCGAAGGGGCGCGACGCGGTTGCGTACTCGTCGTTTCGCACGGAGAGCGCGCGCATGTTGGCGAAGCCGCCGATCGCCATCGGGGTCACCGTCGCTTCCGCCCCGCCGGTGATCATGACGTCGGCGTCCCCGTACTGGATGGTGCGGTAGGCGTCGCCGATCGCGTGGGCGCTCGTCGCGCACGCCGAGACCGTGGCGTAATTGGGTCCCTTCGCCTGAAACTGCATCGAGACGATTCCGGCGGCGATATCGGCGATGAACATCGGGATGAAGAAGGGGCTGATCTTACTCGGCCCCCGCTCCCGGTACACGTCGTGCTGCGCTTCGAAGCTCGAGAGCCCGCCAATGCCGCTGCCGATGATCACGCCGGTGCGCTCAGGGTCGTAGCCCTGCCCCTCGCCGAGCCCGGCATCCCGCATCGCCTGCACCGACGTCGCCACCGCGTACTGGGTGTACGGGTCGGCGCGCTTGGCGTCCTTTCGGTCCATGAACGCGAGCGGATCGAAGCCTTTCAGCTCGCACGCGAAGCGCACGTCGAACGCGGCGGGATCGAATTTCGTGATCGGTCCCGCGCCCGACACGCCCGACAGCAGCGCGCTCCACGTCGTCGCCACGTCGTTGCCGACGGGCGTGAGCGCCCCGAGGCCGGTGACGACGACCCGTCGCTTCATTACGCCGTCTTCTTCTTCAGGTAGCCGAGCGCGTCGCCCACGGTGCGGAGCTTTTCCGCGTCCTCATCGGGGATGTCGATGTTGAACTCCTTCTCGAACTCCATCACGAGCTCGACCGTGTCCAGGCTGTCCGCGCCCAGGTCTTCCATGAAGCTCGCGTCATTGGTGAGCTTCTCACGCTCGACGCCAAGTTCCTTGGCGATGATTTCCTTGACCTTCTCCTCGAGATCAGCCATGGACGTAATCCTCTAGATGGGAATGGGAATGCGGAAATGTACCAGAACGGCGGACCGATTCAATGTCACATGACCATGCCGCCATCGACGACGAGGACCTGACCCGTAATGTAGCCCGCGTGCTCCGAGGCGAGGAACGCCACGGCGGCCGCGATGTCCCTCGGAGTGCCGAGCCGCCCGAGCGGGATCTGTGCCGCCAGCGCCGCGCGCGCCTCGGGCGTGAGCGCCGCGGTCATGTCGGTCTCGATGAAGCCGGGCGCGACGGCGTTCACGAGGATGTTCCGCGACGCCAACTCCTTGGCCACCGCCTTTGTGAGCCCGATGAGGCCGGCCTTGCTCGCGACGTAGCTCGCCTGTCCCTTGTTGCCGATGATCCCGACCACGCTGCTGATGTTGATGATCCGCCCCCAGCGGCGCTTCATCATCCCGCGCGTCGCCGCGCGGATCGCCGCGAAAGCCCCCTTGAGATTGGCGTCGAGCACGGCGTCCCAGTCGTCGTCCTTGATGCGGAACAGCAGACTATCGCGGGTGAGCCCGGCGTTGTTCACCAAGATGTCGAGCGAACCGAACGCGGACTCCACCTCTTCCACGAGTCGCGCGACCTCCGCCGTATCGGCGATGTCGGCGGCGAAGCCGCGCGCGCCGCCGCCGATTGCGGCCGCGGCCTCCGTGGCGCGCGTCGCGTCCCGCCCCACCACGGCCACCGTGGCGCCGCACCCGGTGAGCACCGTCGCGATCTCACGGCCGATCCCACGCGTGCTGCCGGTGACGAGCGCGATGCGCCCCGCGAGATCGATCTTCACGCCGCCACCCGCTGCCGGAGCTGCTCGACCTCGGCGGCCGTCCCGCACGATGCGACGGCCGCGCCGGGGACAATGCGCGTCACGAGGTTCGCGAGCACATTGCCCGGGCCGAGCTCCACGAACAAGGCGCCGGGCACCGCGGCGGCGATCCGACGCACCTCTTCGGTCCAGCGGACCGCGGAGGTCAACTGCTCGCGCAACAGGCGCAGCGCGTCGCCGGCCGTGGTCACCGGAGCGGCGTTCGCGTTGGCGTACACCGGGAATTCCGGCGTGCGCGCGCCGGCGGCCTCGAGCGCCGACTGCAGCCCACCGGCCGCGCTCGCCATCAGTGGCGAATGGAACGCGCCGCTCACATTGAGCCGCAGCGCGCGCTTCGCCCCCTTCGCCTTCGCGAGCTCCATCGCGCGCTCCACCGCCCCCACCTCCCCCGAGATCACGAGCTGCTCCGGCGTGTTGTAGTTCGCCGGCACCACGACGCCGCCGGTCGCCTTCGCCGCCTCCGCGCACGCGCTCTCCACGCCGGCCTCATCCAGGCCGAGCACCGCGGCCATCGCGCCGGGCGTCCGCACGCCGCTCTCCGCCATCAGCTCACCGCGCCGCCGGACGAGGCGCAGCGCGGCGTCGAGCCCGAACGTCCCCGCGGCGTGGTGCGCGGTGAACTCGCCGAGCGAATGCCCCGCCGCAGCGCGCACCCGTGGACGGAGGCAGTCGCGCACCACCGCCCAGACCGCCGCGCCGTGCGCCAGGAGCGCCGGCTGCGCGTTCTGCGTGGCGGTGAGCTCGTCCGCCGGTCCCTCGAAACAGAGTCGCGCGAGCGGCACGCCGAGCACGCGGTCGGCGCGCTCGAACACGGCGCGCGCCACGGGGAACTGCTCGGCCAGCGCCTTCCCCATGCCCGGCTTCTGCGATCCCTGCCCCGGGAAGAGCAGCACGATGTCCACGGTGCGCGCGGTCGCGGTCAGAGGCGAACGACCATCGAGGCCCACGTGAAGCCCGCGCCGAACGCGGCCATCAACACGATCGACCCCTCCGTCACCCGCCCCGTCTCGAGCGCCTCGTCCAGCGAGATGGGGATCGACGCCGACGACGTGTTGCCGTAGCGGTCCACGTTTACGTACACCTTGTCCATCGGGATCCCGGCGTGCTTGGCCGTCGCCTCGATGATGCGGACGTTCGCCTGGTGCGGGATCATGAGGTCGATGTCCGCGCCGGTGAGCTTCGCGCCGTCGAGCGCGCGATCGGCGGCGTCCGCCATCGAGCGCACGGCGTGCTTGAACACCTCGCGCCCCGCCATCTTCACGAGGTGCGACCGGTCGGCGAGCACCTGCGGCGACATCGGCACCGTCGCCCCGCCGTGCGGGCGATAGAGCAGCTCGGCGAGCGTGCCGTCGCTGCGCATGTACGCGGAGAGGATGCCGCGCCCCTTCGTGGAGCGCTTGAGCACCGTGGCGCCCGCGCCGTCGCCGAACAGCACACAGGTGGCGCGGTCCGTCCAATCCACGATCGCGCTCATCTTCTCGGCCGCCACCACGAGCACCGTCTCGGCGGCGCCGCTCTGGATCAGCCCTTCACCGATGGTCAGCGCGTAGAGCCAGCCGGAGCACGCCGCCGAGAGGTCGAAGGCCGCCGCGCGCGTAGCGCCGAGCTCGGCCTGGATGTCCACCGCCGTCGCCGGCAGCAGGCGATCGGGCGTCGCCGTGCTGACGATCAGCACATCGATCTCGCCGGCCTGCACCCCCGCGCGCTCCATCGCGATCCGCGAGGCGGCCGCGCCGAGCCGCGCGCACGTCTCCTCCGGGGTGGCGATGCGCCGCTCGGAGATGCCGGTGCGCTCCATCACCCACTCGTGCGTCGTCTCGATCCCGAGCGCGGCGAAGTCGTAGTTCGTCATCACGTGATCGGGGAGGGCACGGCCGGTGCTCATCAGCTGCACGAACGGGCGCTTCATTCAGGTCACTTCTCGGTGCGCCAGACGGCGGCCGATGTGATCGTCCATGCGCGACTCGATCGCCCGCAGTGCGACGCCGATCGCGTTCTTGATCGCGCGCGGGGACGAGCGGCCGTGCGAGATGATGCTGATCCCGTTCACGCCGAGCAGCGGCGCGCCGCCGTAGTCCGAGTAGTCGAAGCCCTTGAACGCGCTGGCGAGCGTCTCCTTGGGGACGCCGCTCGCCGCCAGCTTGCCGAAGATGAGCGCCGGCACCGACTCGTAGAACTTGAGCAACACGTTCCCCACGAAGCCATCGCACACGACCACGTCCACCTTGCCGCGCGCCGAGCCGCCGGTGAGGATGTCGCGCCCCTCGACGTTACCGGCGAAGTTCAGATCCGCCTGCGCGAGCAGCTGGTGCGCCTCCTTCACCACCGCATTTCCCTTCTCGGGCTCCTCGCCGATCGAGAGCAGGCCGACCGCCGGGTTCGCGCGGCCCAGCACGTCCTCGGCGTACACGGAGCCAAGGCGCGCGAACTGGAGCAGCTCGTCGGCCG
This sequence comes from Gemmatimonadaceae bacterium, assembly GCA_043762555.1. Classification (GTDB taxonomy): domain Bacteria; phylum Gemmatimonadota; class Gemmatimonadetes; order Gemmatimonadales; family Gemmatimonadaceae; genus DATKOH01. Next base: position 11,575 of record JAYUMO010000080.1, read on the forward strand.
ACGTGTCGACGTTCGCCCCCGAGTCGAGGAGCACGATCGGCTCCTTCATCGTCGGCAGCGGCGTGACGATCGGCGGCCGCGTGACCCCGTCGTGGAGCTTGAGGAGGAAGACGGACGCCGCCATCTGCGCGCCCGTGTTGCCGGCCGACACGAAGGCGTCGGTGAGTCGATCGGCGTGCATCTTGAGGCCGATCGACATCGAGCTCTTGGCTTTCCCGCGGATGGCGACGGTGGGCTTGTCCGTCATCTCGATCACGTCGGGCGCGTCGATGATGTCGATGCGCGCGCGCTGCGCCGCGAGGTGCGCGTACTCGCCTCGGAGCAACCGGTCCAGCTCCGCGGTCACCACCGCCGCGCGCCCCACGAGTTGGATGCGATGTTCAGGCGCCAGCTCGGCGAGCGCGAGCAGCGCCCCCGCCACCGGCGCTTGGGGGGCGAGGTCGCCCCCCATCGCATCCAAGGCGATGCGCGCCAAGGTCAGCTGACCTTGGCCTCGACCCGCTGCGCCCCCGCGTAGTAACCGCATTCCGCGCACACGCGATGCGGGCGCTTCATGGCGTGACAGCGCGGGCACTCCTGGATCACGATCGCCGGCGCCTTCTTGTGCGTGTTGCGCGCGCGCTTCTTGCGCTTCGAGGTGCGTCGCTTGGGGACGGCCATGTCAGGTCACGAGAACGAAAGGGTTCATGGTCATTCCGATGGGGAGGTCTGGCGGACGGTCCGCAGCGCCTCCCAGCGGCTGTCTGTCTCGGGCGGGCACGCGCAGGGGCCGGCATTCCAGTCGGCGCCACAGCGAGGGCACAACCCCTTGCAATCCACACGGCACAACGCGAACTCGGGTGCGCCCAACAGCCACTGCTCCCGAACGGCGGGTCGCAGGTCGACCGCGAGGGCGCGCGGCGGGAGCCGGTAGGCATCCGGATCGTCGGCGATCTCCTGGTCCCCCGCCTCCACGAAGAGCAGGTGCACATCCTCGCGCACCGGCATCGTGACCTCGGTCAAACAACGCCGGCAGCTGCCGACGGCCGTGCCCTCCACGTGCCCGCTCCAGTAGTATCGGCCGGGCCCCGCCTTGGAGAGCCGGCCGGTAGCGCGCACGGCATCCTTGGGGCGCGCGTCACCCGCCTCCCAGACCGGATCATCGGAGGCCAGCCGGCCATCCACCGTGGCGGCATGGCGTTCGAGATCGCGGAGGTCGAAGGACAGCATAACCCTTGAATCTACTTGGACATCGGGGCACCGGTCAAGCGCGCCTACCGGACGGCGGCGCGAGGCGCGATCAGCGCGCCGACAGCAGCTCCGACTCGGCGAAGAAGAAGTGGATCTCGCGCTCCGCATTCTCATCGGAATCGGACGCGTGGATCGCGTTCCGCTCCTTCGATTCCGCGTACAACTGGCGCACTGTTCCGGCCTCGGCGTCCGCCGGGTCCGTGGCGCCGATCGCCTTCCGCAACGCCGCTACCGCGTCGGCGCGCTCGAGCACCATCGGCATGCACGTCCCGGAGGTCATGAAGGCGGTGAGCGACTTGAAGAAGGGCCGCTCCCCGTGCACCGCGTAGAACTCCCGCGCCTGCGCGGCCGTGAGGTGCACGACGCGCGCGGCGACGACGCGAAAGCCCTGCCCTTCGAGATGCGCGATGAGCGTTCCCGTCTTCCCCGTGCCGAAGGCGTCGGGCTTGATGATCGTGAGGGTGCGAGTACCGGCCATGAGGACGTGACGGAGTGAGTGAGGGGGGGCGGCGCGCGGCTAGCGCGGGAGCCGCTCGCGAATGAGCTGCACGAAATCCATCGGGCGCTGGGCGACCCCCATCCCCGCCGCGCGGAACGCGTCGAGCTTCTCGGCGGCGGTCCCGGCCGAGCCGGAGATGATCGCGCCGGCATGCCCCATCCGGCGCCCGGGGGGCGCCGTCTGACCGGCGATGAAGCCGACCACCGGCTTGCTCATCTTCTCCTTCACGAATCGCGCCGCGTCCTGTTCGTCGGTGCCGCCGATCTCGCCCATCATCGCGACCGCCTTGGTTTCCGGATCCTTCTCGAAGGCGGCCAGACAATCGATGAAGTTAGTCCCGTTGATCGGGTCGCCGCCGATGCCGACGCAGGTGGTCTGGCCGATCCCCGCGCGCGTGAGCTGATACACGATCTCATAGGTGAGCGTCCCCGAGCGGCTGACGACGCCCACCGGACCGGCGGCGCAGATGCGGCCGGGGATGATCCCCACCTTGGAGGCACCCGGCGTGATGAGCCCCGGACAGTTTGGGCCGATGAGCCGCGCGCCCTTCTCCCGCACGTACGGGTAGACGCGTGTCATGTCGAGCACGGGGACCCCCTCCGTGATGCAGACGACGAGCGCGATCCCGGCGGCGGCGGCTTCCATCATCGCGTCGGCAGCGAAGGGGGGCGGGACGTAAATGACCGAGCTGTTCGCGCCGGTCGCCTTCACCGCGTCCGCTACGGTATCGAAGATCGGCACCGTCCCTTCGAACTTCTGTCCGCCCTTCCCGGGCGTGACGCCGGCCACGACCTGCGTGCCGTACTCGATCATCTGCTTCGTGTGGAACGATCCGTCGCGGCCGGTGATCCCCTGCACCACCAGCTTGGTCCGCGCGTCGACGAAGATGCTCACGCGGCCTTCCCTCCCTTCGCGAGCGCCACGGCGCGCTGCACGGCCTCGTCCATGTCGGTCATCGCGCTGAAGCCGTTCGCGGTGAGGATCTTCACCGCGATCTCCTCATTCGTGCCGGTGAGGCGGATGACGATCGGCACCCGCAGCGGCTTCGCCTTGGTCGCCGTCACGATGCCGTTGGCCACATCGTCGGTGCGCGTGATGCCGCCGAAAATGTTGAAGAGGATCGCCTTCACGCTCGGATCGGCGGTGATGATCCGGAGGGCGTTCACTACTTTCTCCGGATTCGACGACCCGCCGATGTCCAGGAAGTTGGCGGGCTCGCCGCCGTAGTACTTCACGAGATCCATCGTCGCCATCGCGAGCCCGGCGCCGTTCACCACGCAACCGACGTTCCCGTCGAGCTTGATGAAGGTGAGGTTGGCGTTTCGCGCTTCCACCTCGCTGGGCTCTTCCGCGGACTCATCGCGCAGGGCGGCCAGGTCGGGGCGGCGATCGAGCTCGTTGTCGTCCACGACGAGCTTCGCGTCGAGCGCGAACAGGTCGCCCGCCGGCGTGGTCACGAGCGGATTGATCTCGGCCAGCGATGCGCCGCTCGCGAGGAAGGCCTGCCAGAGCTGTCGCAGGATCTTCGCCGCCGCGCGGGCCTCAGCGACGCCGCGATAGAGGAAGAATCCGAGCTGCATCGCCTCGAAGGAGAGCAATCCATAGCGGGGATCCACCGGCAGCCGCATGATCTTCTCGGGGGTCCTCACCGCGACCTCCTCGATATCGATCCCGCCCGCGGGGCTCACCATGACCACCGCGCGCTTGGATGCGCGATCGATGATGATCCCGGCGTATGCCTCGGTCGCGATCTCGGCGGCGGGGGTCACGAGCACGGTGTGCACGGTGAGCCCCTTGATCCGCATGCCGAGGATCTTCGACGCGATCTCGCGTGCCTCCTCGGGCGTCTTCGCGAGCTTCACCCCGCCGGCTTTGCCTCGCCCGCCCGCGTGGACCTGCGCCTTCACGACCACCGTGCCGCCGATCGCGCGCGCGATCTCCTCCGCGCGCTGCGGCGTGGTCGCGATCTCGCCGGGCGGGATCGGGATGCCGTGGCGGCGGAAGATCTCCTTCGCTTGGTATTCGTGGATGTTCACGCCGGCTCCATCGTGATCGTCGTTCCGGCTTCGCCACGCACCGCCTCGCGCCCCCGGTGCAACTCGGTAATGATAGCGCGGCCGCCGGTGTGCCGCACGAAAGCCACCGCGGCGCGCACTTTCGGCGCCATGCTCCCCTCGCCGAACACACCGTCGGCGTCGAGCCGCTCGGCTTCGGCCACGGTGAGCGTGCGGAGGGCGCGTTGTTCGGGGGTACCGTAGCCGACATAGACCGCGTCGACATCGGTGAGGATGAGCAGCAGCGTCGCGCCGAGATCGCGGGCGAGCACCGCCGCGACCAGGTCCTTGTCCACCACCGCATCCACGCCTTCGAGCCCGCGCGTCGCCTCTCGGTACACCGGCGCGCCACCGCCCCCGCACGCGATGACGATCGTCCCGCCGCGCACGAGGTCGCCGATCACCCCGATCTCGTGCACCGCGAGTGGCTGCGGACTGCCGACCACGCGCCGCCAACGGCCGCGCGCGTCCGCCTTCACCGCGGCGCCCTCGGCGATGAGGGCGCGCGCGCGCGCCTCCGTCATCTCGTGGCCGATGAACTTGGTCGGCGCACCGAGCGCCGGATCATCCGGCGCCACTTCCACCTGCGTCACCACCGTCGCGACGCGGCGCGTGCTGCCCGCGCGCCGGAGCGCGTTCTCGAGTGACTGCTGCACCATGTAGCCGATCCACCCGGCGGTGGCCGCCACCAGCACGCCGAGCGGCAGCGGTGCCACCTCGGCGCGGGCCAACTCGTTCCGCACGAGCTCGTCGCCCACCTGCGGGCCGTTGCCGTGCACGAGGCAGAGCAGCCAGCCGTCGAGCGCGAGATCCACCACCGGGCCGAGGCTCGAGCGCGTGTGGCGGAACTGGTCGAAGATGGTGGAGCGTTCGCCGGCGGGCGACAGCGCGTTGCCGCCGAGGGCGATCACCGCCGTGCCGTGCGAGGTGGGGGGTGGAGCTGGGTTTGAGTTGGAAGTCGGCATGGAGCGCGCAAGCTAGGGGCGGCGAAGGGCCGATTCAAGGCTGACGGTCGCTCCGCGAGAGCAGCACGCCGAGGGCGTCGTACGCGCGGCCGAACGCGGGCCAGTCCCCCCGCGCGAGCGCGGCGCGCATCTGGGCGTAGAGTGCGGCCACCCGCGCACGGAAGCCGGCGGGAGGGAGCGCGCCGCCGTCGGCGCCGAGCATCGGCGCGCCGAGCGCCTGGCTCACGCTCCGGCCGGCGACCACGCCCTGCGCCGTGAGCACGGCCGAGCGCAGGAGCACGGGCGGCGCATCACCGCGCACCCCGTACGCCGACTGCGCGAAGGCCACCCCGCCGCGCATCGGCACGGCCAGCACGTAGCCGCGGAGCACGCGCGTGCCCGCGAGGGCGGCGAGCGCGCTGTCGAGCGAGAGCCTGAGCTGGCCGGCGATCGTCGCCCATCGCGCGCCGGGGCGCGCGAGGGGGATCCAATATGTTCGGCGCTCGGCGCCGCCGGTGGCGACGACGATGCCGGAGAGGTGCTCGTTGGCGTCGAGGAGCGGAGCGCTCCACGCGAGCCCGTTCGGCCGCGGCAGCGCGAAGGGGCCGACGTGCACGGCGGCCGGTAGCGAGTCGGGGAGCGCGGAGGGCACCTCCCCCGCGGGCGGCGTGTCACCGCGCCGGCCGTAGCGGGCGAGCGTGCGGGCCTGGAGCCGCGCCCCATCGGCCGCCGGCGGGAGCGCCTCGAGAAGCTCCGGGGGCAGCACCGACCGGTGGACGAAGATCGTCGGGAGGAGGCGCGCCCAACTGCCGGCGAGCGGGTCGAGCACCTCGTCACGGACGAAGACCACGCGGCCCGTGTGCGCGTTGACGATCGCGGCCGCGGCGTGGTGCGCGTAGCTGTACTCCACGCCGGCGAGCGAATCGCGCCGGCTGAGCGGGTAGGTCGCGCTGACGGAATAGAGATCGATCACCCAGTACAGCGCGCTCCCCGCGACGACGGGCGCGACCGCGCTCCCCTGCGCGAAGAACGGCGCCAGGGCGGCGACGCGCTGCCTCACGTCGCGGACCACGATCGCCCGCGGGCTCGGCGCCGGCAATTCGGCGCCGAGCAGCGCGAGACGCTGCTCGCTCCATCCGAACGCGAGCCGGGCGCGCATGGTGGTGAGCGACGGCGCGGGGATCGTTCCGGTGGTGTCGGCGACGACGAGCATGTCATTGGGGGCGCCCTCATACACCAGGACGCCCGGGACGGCGACGGCGGCGGTGGCGCTGTCCGGCGGAGGGAGCGCCACGCCATCCGGATCCGCGCCGGCCGCGAGCACGCGCTCCACCGTCCAGCCGGGCAGCGCGCTGTCGCCCGACTGCCTCCGGAGGCGAACGGGGATCTCGGCCACGAGGGTCCCGCCCCGCGCCCGCCATCCCACCGAGAGCGCGTCGCCGCCCGCGCGGCGCGCGGCCACGAGCAGGAGCACCGACGGGTCCCAGGAGGAGATCGCGGCCGCCGCCGCGCGCGGCGCCGCGAAGGCGAGCGCGCTGTCGCCGACGACGATCTGGTCCACGGCGAACGCGCGACGCGAGTACTCCGCGCGCACGAGCTGGTAGGGCATCTCGCGCATCGCCGGGTCGCCCACCGTCGCCGTGCGCCGCACAAGGACGGGCCAGATCTCGCGCAGCCCCACGCCGGCCACGAGGAGGACGATCAGCGCCCCGGTCGCCAGCCGGATCTGCCGCATCCATCCGAACACGAGCAGCGCGAACGCCGCGCCGAACGCGAACAGGGCGAGCCAGCTGTTCGAGGGGATCGTCGCGCGATAGTCGGAATAGGAGAAGGAGCCCTCCACGCCGCTCCCGGCCAGGAGCGTGCGGAACTCATCGAGGCGGAAGTTCCAGGCGATGAGCATGAGCAGCACCGCGGCGAGCACCAGCAGGTGGCGGCGGGCGTAGCTGGACAGGTGGAGCTTGCCGCGCTCCCACCGCAGGCTCGGCGTCAACGAATAGATGGAGGTGACGAGCGCCGCGGTGAGGAGCACGGCGATCAACGCGCCGAGGTAGAGCGCGTTCTCGAGCGGCAGCCAGTAGACGAAGAAGCTGAGATCGAGCTCGAAGTAGGGGTCGGTCTCCCCGAACGGGAGCCCGCGCTGGATGAGCGCCAGCTGCTGCCATGCGTCGGCGGGGAGCGCGAGCAGCCAGCCGAGCGACACGGCGATGAGCGCGGCCGCGATCACGAGGTGCCGCCCCGGCACCTCTTCGCCGATCTCGAGGTTGGCCAGGCGTCGCGGCAGCACGAGCGCGACGACGCTGAGACGCACCGCGTAGAGGTTCGCGAAAACGAAGCCGCCAGCGACGATTCCGGAGCCACCGCGCGCGAGCAAGGTGAACCAGAGGCGATCGTACCAGAGCGGTGCCGCGCCCATCGCCTTGTACCAGAGCCAGTCGGCGTAGCTCGACGCGGCGGCCCGGCCGGCGAGCAGCGTCACGGCGCCCAGCGCGAGGAAAGGCAGCCACCGGCGGCGCATCGCCGGTTACACCTTCACGCCGCGCGTGCGCAACCAGCCTTCCATCTCGGCGCGGATCGCGGCGAGATCCTTCGGTGTGCGCGCCTCGAAGCGCATCACGAGGATCGGCTGGGTATTCGAGGCGCGTACGAGCCCCCATCCGTCGCCGAAGAGCACGCGCGCACCGTCGACGTCGATCACCTCGCGCGTGGTGCGGAAGTGGCGCACCGCGTCGGCCACCACGGCGAACTTGCGGTCGTCCGGGCAGTCGACGCGCAGCTCGGGCGTGGAGACGAAGAGCGGCACGTCCGCGAGCATCGCGCTCACCGGAACGCTGGCGGCGGCGATGATGCGGATCACCCGCGCGGCCGCGTACAGCGCGTCATCGTGGCCATAGAACCCTTCGCGGAAGAACATGTGGCCGCTCATCTCGCCGGCGAGCGGGGCGCCGAGCGCCTTCATCTTCTCCTTGATGAGCGAGTGACCCGTCTTCCACATGACCGGGACGCCGCCCGCACGCGCGATCGCCTCCGGGAGCGCTTGGGAGCACTTCACGTCGAACAGGATCGGCTGCCCCGCCCCAGTGCGCGCGAGCACATCGCGCGCGTAGAGGATGAGCAGGTGGTCCCCCCAGATGATCCGGCCCTCCTCATCCACGATCCCGATCCGATCCGCGTCGCCGTCGAACGCGATCCCGAGATCCGCGTGCTCGGCGCGGACGGCGCGGATCAGGTCCTGGAGATTCTCCACGACCGTCGGATCGGGATGATGGTTCGGAAAGGTCCCGTCGCTCTCGCAGAAGAGGCCGGTCCACTGCACCCCCAGCCGATCGAAGAAGCGCGGGGCGACGAGCGCGCCCGCGCCGTTGCCGCAATCGATCACCACCTTTAGCCGACGCGCGAGCGGTCCGGTGCGCGCCAGCAGATCGTCCACATAGCGATCGAGCACGGATTCGGCGCGCTCGGCACCGCTTGCACCGCCGGCCGACGGTGGCGCGGCCGCCAGCCGGTACAGCTCCTGGATCCCGTCGCCGTAGAGCGAATCGTGTCCCACGCACAGCTTGAAGCCGTTGTATTCGGGCGGATTGTGGGAGCCGGTGATCTGAATGCCCGCCACGACGCGCAGGTGGTGCAACGCCCAATAGAGCGCGGGGGTGGGGACGACGCCGATACTCACGACATCGGCCCCGCCGGCGCGCAGCCCCGCCACCAGCGCAGCGCGCAGCGCGTCGCCGCTCGGCCGATTGTCCCGGCCCACCGCCACCGCGCCGCGCAGCCCTCGCGCGCGCAGGAGCGCGCCGAATCCGCGGCCGACCGCCGTCGCCGCCTCCGTCGTGAGCTCACGGCCCACGACGCCGCGGATGTCGTACTGCCGGAAGATGCCGGGATCGAGAGCCATGGTCAGCACAATACACTACCACGCCGTCGCGCGGCGGCCGCGGGCGTCAGCGAGGAGGAGCGGCGGCGGTCGGCGCGACCGGAGGACGGAGATACGCCGGCGCGGGCGCGGCATCGCGCGCCAGCTTGACCACCGGGCCGGGGAAAACGCCGAAGAAGAGCAGCCCCGCGGCGGCGAAGCCGATCACCAGCCGCGTGAGCGCCGGCGTCGGCGGCAGCGACGACGCGTTGGCCGGCCGCGGCTTCATGTACATCGACACGACGATCCCCAAGTAGTAGCCGGCCGACAGCACGCTCGCCAGCACGAGGACCACGGCCAACGTGGTCTGCGGCTGCGCGGCCTCGAGCGCCGTGTTCAGCACGTACCACTTCGCCCAGAAGCCCATGCCGCCCGCCACCGGGAAGCCGAGCAGGGAGAGCATGAACACCGCCATCGCGCTCGCGAGCCAGGGCCGTGTCTGCCAGAGTCCGTCGAGATCGCTCACCTGCTGGCCGCGCTCGCCCGGCCGACTCAGGGCGACCACCACGGCGAAGGCGCCCATCGTCCCGAGCGTGTAGGCGAGCATGTAGAAGAGGAGCGCGGAGCCCGACGCGACGGTCCCGGCGGCGATCGCGACGAGGATGTAGCCCGCGTGGGCAATGCTCGAGTACGCGAGCATGCGCTTGATGCTCTTCTGCTGCAGCGCCACCAGATTGCCGACGACCATCGTCACGGCCGCGAGCCACCAGAAGATGCCGCTCCACGCGCCGCGGATGCCGAGGAAGGCATCGATCCAGAGTCGGAAGAGCGCGACGAACGCCGCGGTCTTCACGCCGGCGGCCATGAACGCCGTGAACGGCGTGGGCGCGCCGTCATAGACGTCCGGCGTCCACATGTGGAAGGGGACCGCGGCCACCTTGAATCCGAATCCCACGACGAGGAGACCGACGCCGACGAGCAGCATTGCCGCCGGCTTCCCGCCCGCGGTGACCTGGTGCCCAATGGCGCCGAACTGGGTGGATCCGGTGGCGCCGTACACGAGCGCGATGCCGTATAAGAGGAACCCGGTCGCGAAGGCGCCGAGCAGGAAGTACTTGAGCGAGGCTTCGGCGGCGCGGGCGCTGCGGCGATCGATCCCCGCGAGCACGTACACGGCGATCGACATCAGCTCGATGCCGAGGAAGACGAGCATCAGATCCCGCGCCGCGGCGAGCACCATCATGCCGGCGGCCGCGAAGAGCACGAGGACGTAGCCTTCGCCGACCATCAATCCCTCTCGGCGATTGTCGTCCATCGCGAGCGCGATCGCGATGCCGCTCGCGAGCAGGATCAGGAGATCCGCGGCCCACCGGAAGCGGTCCACCGCGATCAATCCGGCCGTGGCGCCGGCGCCGCCGGCGGCCATCACCGCCACCGCGAGCGCCGTCATGGCGCACAGTCCGAGCGCGAGCGCGCCCGCGAACCGGTCGTTCGCCGCCGATTCCCCCCGCCAGACCACGACCAGCAGGAGCGCCATCGCGCCCCCGATCAGGATCATCTCGGGCAGGAAGGCCGCCGCGAGCTGGCCCGGGTTCGAG
>JAYUMO010000081.1:0-21556 GCA_043762555.1 Gemmatimonadaceae bacterium
GAGAAGAGCTCCGAGTAGGGGTCGCGCAATTGCTGCACGAGACCGCGGGCGGCCTTCTCGTAGAGGGCCTCCGCCGGCACCGAATCGACATAGCGGTCCTCGACCAAGTTCAGCACTTGGTCGAAAACGCGGGCGCCCTCGCGAGCCGAGCGTCCGGCGAGCAGGAATCCCCCGAACGCGAGGGGGAGCGCGAGCGCGCCGGCGAACGCGGCGGTACGGAGGCGAGACATAGAAAAGGCGTTGGTCAGGGGACGGCGCGCCCTTCAACGGGCGCGCCCGAACGATGGATGCGACGTGGCGGCGCCGGACGGTCAGCGGCCGCGCGCGCGTCCGGGCGACGCGTCAGGCCGGGCTTTCGCTGCCGGAGGAGAGGATCTGCTTCCACGTCATCTCCGGGCCGTTGCGGAATCCCTTCTTGGTCATCTTCACGCCGGTCGGCGCAATGCTGATCATGTACGCCTGGCCGTCGATTTCGAGTTCGCGCTTGATCGTCTTGTCGAGCTTGGTCGCCATAGGTCCGACTCCGGATGAAAGAATGTCGACGTGCGAGTTCGGGTGCCGTGCGCGTCAGGTGACGCGATTGGCGAGAACATAATCGACGTACCACTCACGCTGGTGCTGCCGAACGACCGCGTTGCGGAGCAGACCGCCGGCGAGGAGCATCTCGTGCGCCGGCTGCAACACCCGCTGCAGGTGCGACGGATAACGCTGCGCGAGCGGCAGCTGCTCCGCCAGCTGCGCGAGTCCGACGCGCCACGTGACATTCCCCTCGGCGCGCGCCACTTCGAGCAACCGGTAGAGCCGCCGCGCCACGGGGGAGGAGAGCGCAAGATACTGCGGCGCCAAGAGCGCTGCCGTGTGGCCGGCGGCGATGTTGGCGCGTAGCAGGGGGCTGAGCGCAACGTGCGCCTCCCCCGGCTCCGACGCGGTGAGCGTGTCGAAGAGCGTCAGCTGGTCGCGCTCCGCGATCCGTCGCCGCTCGATGAAGACGGCGGTGAGCACCGTGAAGCGGGCGTCGGCGGCGCATTGCGATGCGGCGTCGAAGTACGCGCCCTGCGATTCGAGGGTGGTATGCTGGAGCCGGGTGAGCGCGGAGCGCAGCTGCTCGTACGTTCGGCCGTCCACGCGGCGGCCGATCGACCGGAGGAACGCATGGAGGGTGAAGGAGATGATGCCGTCCGACGGGCCACCGTTGTCCTGGAAGCGATGCCAGAGCTCGACGAAGACATCCTGATCGAAGGTGCCGGGGAGGCGGTCGCCCGGACCGGGCAGCACGCGCCAACGGGCTCCATTCGGGAGCGCGACGTCGATCGCGGATTCGTCGGCGGAGTCGCTGAGCCGAAAGAGGGGAAGCGCCTCGAGCGAACGATCGAGGAGGATCGTCCGCGCGGTCGTCCGGCGGCGCACCGCGAGGGTCATCCGAGTAAGCTGGCGGCCCCAACGGCGGGAAGCAAGCGCTCGCGCGCCCGTCAGCCGAGGCGGATCACCTGACCGGTGATGGCGCTCGCGTTCGCGGAACAGAGGTAGCAGACCGCCGCCGCGACCTCTTCGCGTGCGACGTAGTTCGACTGATCCCCCATCGACTGCACATTCGCGGTGGTGCGGATGGACGTGGGCGCGAGCGCGTTGGCGCGCACGTGATGCACGCGCTCATCGGCCGCGACGGCGCGCATGAGCGCGACGACACCCGACTTCGCCGCCGCGTACGCGGCCATCCCGGTCACCGCGCCGCCCGGGAGCGCGGCGGCCGAGGCGAAATACACGATCGCGCCGCTCGCGACGCGCACCGCGGGGAGGAACGCGCGCGTCGTCAGGTACGCGGTGGTGAGGTTGATGGTCATCTGGCGCGTCCACAGGGCGGGGTCGCTCTCCGCCACCGGGCCGCTCATCGCGAATCCGCCGGCGAGCGCAACGAGCGCGTCGAGTCGGCCGCCGTACGCCGCGCCGACCTCGGCGGCGAGCACGGTGAGCTGCGTCTCGTTCGACAGGTCGCAGGCGAAAGCGCGGGCGTCGGCGCCAGCGGCGCGGAGCTCGGCGGCCCGCGCGTTGGCTTCGTCGAGCATGACGTCCACGAGCACGAGCCGTGCGCCCTCGGAGGCAAAGGCCCGGGCCACCGCTTCCCCGACCTGGCCGGTCCGACCCACACCGGTGATGACCACGCTCTTCCCGTCGAATCGCACGTGCCGCGCGCCTACCGGATGTCCGCGCGTCCGAGTGCAGCGCGCACAGCCTCGCGAATGGCGACGATCGCCTCGCGACGCGCGGCCGGCGAGTCTTCACGCACGTGCAGCTCGATCCCGTTGGCCACCGGGACGCGGTGCCAGATGCCTTCGGTCTCGGGCGCCGCCGCGACGGCGTCGGCTCCGGCCGAGAGCGCCGGCGCGAGCGCGGTGGCGGCGCGCCGCTCGAGCGCATCGCCGCTCAAGCCGGTCAGATCGACCTTGATCTTCTCCAGCGTCTGCCCCTCCCGCTGGCGGATCTTGATGAAGAGCAGCTGAAGCAGGTGGCGGTAGCCGTAGGTGGCGGCGGTGCCGGTGCCGTCGGGGCGGTCGAGCAGACCGCTCGCCACGTAGAACCGAACGGCGCGCGCGCTCGGCTCGGCGCGCGCGACGGCGTTGGTGGGGCGCATCCCCGAGGCCTCCACGAGTGCGGTGGCGTGTGCCGCGAGCCCGCGTGCATTCCACGGCGCGTGGCGCGCGTGCGCGCGCAGGAGTGGAACGGGTGACGACGGCGAGTCGGGCATTGGCGAACGATAACAGCGCGCGTCCGGCACGGCGAGCACCGGCGGCGCGCACTGAATGCAGAACGGCGGGGACCGCCGTCGCGAACCCCGCCGTGCCGCCCTGGAAGCGCGCGCGTCAGCGCTTCTTGCCCTTCTTCTTCGCTTGCTTGGCCTTCTTGGCCTTCTTCTCTTTCTTGGCCTTCTTCGCCTTCGCGGCCTTCTTCGGTTTCGCCGCCTTCGCCTTCTTGGCTGGGGCGGGTTTGTTTTTCGCCGGAGCGGCGGCCTTGCTGCCCGCGGTCTTGGTCGCGAGGCTCCTGGCGGCCGATGTTCCGCTCCCGAGGATCGTCGCGCCGCGACCCGAGCCCGCGATCGGAGTGATGAGCCCCTCCGTGTCCTCCTCCTCCACCGCGGGGACGACCTCCTCCTGCTCCTCCTCATCCTCCGCGCTGTCCCACAGTTCGTCACCGCTGTGCTTGGTCATTCCCCAACCGCCTTCTTCGTCCTCATCCTCATCATACGATGCCCCGCCGCCTCCGTAGCCGAGCTCCTCCTCCTCGTCATCGTGGTCGGCCAGGTGCAGCTTATGGTCGAGATCATCAGCGCGCGGCATGATCGCCTCCGTTCGGGTATATCGCGGACTCTCCGGGGCCATGGCCGGCCGGCGCAGTTCCCGCTGCACGCCGACCGGATCCGGAACGATGGATGGACCGGACCGCGAGTCCGGCCGCCGCTTCCGAACTCCCCAATACAACACGCCGGCGATTCCGTCAAGCACCATTTCTTCTTCAGCGTGCCCCGGCGTGGTGCGCGCGGCCGGGGAGGGCTAGGCCGTACTCCCAGTGGGTACCGGAACGCGGCTGCTCTCGCGGCGCGCGGCCCGGCGGGCGGCGCGAGCCTCGAGTCGACGTTGGAGCGAATCGAGGTACGTGTAGATGACCGGTGTCACGAAGAGCGTGATGAACTGCGAGAAGGCCAGCCCGCCGACGACCGCGATGCCGAGCGGCCGCCGCGACTCGGCACCGGCCCCGGCGCCGAGGGCGATCGGGAGCGTTCCCATTAGGGCGCACATGGTGGTCATCATAATGGGGCGGAAGCGCACGACACAGGCTTCGAGGATCGCATCCTTGGGCGCCTTGCCATGCTCGCGCTGCGCCGCGAGGGCGAAGTCGATCATCAAGATGGCATTCTTCTTGACGAGCCCGACGAGCATGATGATGCCGACGAAGGCGTAGATGCTCAGCTCCATCCGGAAGACGAAGAGCGTGAGAAGCGCGCCGAAGCCGGCAAAGGGGAGGCCGGAGAGGATCGTGATCGGGTGGACGAAGCTCTCGTACAGGACGCCGAGCACGAGGTAGATCACGAGGATCGAGAGGACGAGGAGCATCAGAAGCCCTTGCTGCGCCGATTGGAACGCTTGCGCGGTGCCGGCGAAGGACGTGGTGATGCTCGAGGGGAGGATCGGCGCGGCGGTGTGCGACACTTGCGTGACGGCATCGCCGAGGGCGACGCCGGGCGCCAGGTTGAAGGACAGCGTGACCGCGGGGAGCTGTCCGGAGTGCCCGACGGTGAGCGGGCCGACGGCCGGCGTGACGCGCGCGAGCGAGGCGAGCGGCACGAGCTCGCCGGTGCGACTGCGGATGTAGAGCAGCCCGAGCGCGGCCAGATCGCGCTGGTACTGGGGCAGCAGCTCCATGATCACCCAGTACTGGTTGTTCGGCGTGTAGATGGTGGACACCTGGCGGGCGCCGTACGCGTTGTAGAGCGCGCCTTCGATGGTCGCGGCGCTCACGCCGAGCGACGCCGCCCGGTCGCGATCGATCACCACCTGCACCTGTGGGCTCCGGATCTGCAAGTCGCTCGTCACATCGGCGAGCCCCGGGAGCGCGCGCAGCGTGTCCAGCAACACGTCCGCGTACTTGTAGAGCGCTGCGATGTCGGCGCCCTGCAGCACGAACTGGTACTGGCTCTTGCTGGAGCGTCCCCCGATGTTGATCGGGGGCGGGTTCTGCAGGAAGGCGCGGATGCCGGCGACGGTCGAGAGCTTGACGCTGAGCTCGCGGATCACTTCGTCGGCGCTCAGCGCGCGCTCGCGGCGCGGCTTCAGGTGGATGAACATCCGTCCCTGATTGATCGTCGGCGTTCGGCCCCCCGCGCCGATGGATGACATGAATCCTGCGACGTTGGGATCCGCCTGGACGATCGCGGCCAGCTCCTGCTGGTGGCGCACCATCGATTCGAACGAGGTGCCCTCCGGCGCGTCGGTGGCCGCGAAGAGCTGACTTTGATCCTCGCTCGGGATGAACCCCTTGGGCACGACGGCGCCGAGGACGATCGTCCCCACGAGAATGCCGAGCGAGAAGAGCATGGTAGCGGGACGGTGGTCCATCACCCAGTGGAGAGACCGGTCGTACGCGCGCAGCGACCGCTGGTAAATGCCCTCCACCGCGTCGAAGAAGCGACTGTGCCGTTCTTCATGCGACGGCCGGAGGAAGCGGCTGCAGAGCATCGGCGTGAGGGTGAGCGACACGAAGCCCGACACGAGGATGGCGACGCCGATCGTCACTGCGAACTCGTGAAAGAGGCGTCCGATGAGACCGCTGAGGAAGAGCACAGGAATGAACACCGCGACGAGCGAGATCGTCATCGACAGAATGGTGAAGCCGATCTCGCGCGAGCCGATGCGCGCGGCCTCGAGCACCGGCGTGCCGCGTTCGACGTGGCGCACGATGTTCTCGAGCATGACGATCGCGTCGTCCACGACGAAGCCCACCGAGAGCGTGAGCGCCATCAGCGAGAGATTGTCGAGACTGTAGCCGAGCAGGTACATCACCGCGAAGGTCCCGACGAGCGACATTGGCAGCGCGAGGCTCGGGATAATGGTGGCCGAGAGATTGCGCAGGAAGAGGAAAATCACCATCACGACGAGGAACAGCGTGAGGGAAAGCGTGAATTTCACATCCCGGACCGACGCTTCGATGGAGAGGGATCGGTCGTAGAGCGTCTCGATCTGCACCGAGGCCGGGAACTGCGAGCGCATGGTCTCCATCGCCTGCTTCACCGCGCGCGCCACGGCCACGGTGTTGGTACCCGGCTGGCGCTGCACCGCGAGCACGATCGAGCGCGTGCCGTTGAACCAGCTCGCGACCTTACTGTCCTGCACGCCGTCGATCACTTCGCCGAGCTCCTGCAGGCGCACCGGGGCGCCGTTGCGGTACGCGACGATCAGTGGCCGGAAGGCGCCGGCGCTGCCAAGCTGCCCGTTCGCCTGGACGACGTACGCCTTCTCGGTGCCCCAGAGCACGCCCGTGGGGAGGTTCACGTTGCTCGCGGAGACGGCCTCCACCACCTCATCGATGCCGATCTTGCGCACGGCCATCGCCTGCGGATCGAGCTGGATGCGGACGGCGTACTTTTGCGCGCCATACACCTGCACCTGCGCGACGCCCGAGACGGTCGAGATCCGCTGGGCGAGGAAGGTCTCGCCGTATTCATCGAGCTGGGCGAGCGGGAGCGTCTTGGACGTCAGCGCGAGGTAGAGGATGGGCGATGACGACGGATCGACCTTCCCGTACGACGGGGGGATCATCCCCTGCGGCAGCTGACCGAGCGTCTTGGCGATCGCCGCCTGCACATCCTGCGCGGCGGCGTCGATGTTGCGGTCGAGGGTGAACTGGAGCGTGATCGACGTGAAGCCCTGGCTGCTCGTCGACGACATCGCGTCGATGCCCGCGATCGTCGAGAACTGCTTCTCGAGCGGCGTCGCGACCGACGATGCCATCGTCTCGGCGCTCGCGCCGGGGAGGCTGGCGCTGACCGAGATCGTCGGATAGTCCACCGTGGGCAGGTCGCTCACCGGGAGCTGCCGGTAGGCCACGAGGCCGAAGAGCAGGATACCGGCCATGACGAGCGTGGTCATGACGGGGCGGCGGATGAACAGCGCGGAGATATTCATCGCTCGATCACTCCTTCACGGGCGCGTCGGCGGTCGGCGCTCCCTTGACCTGGACATGGGCGCCGGCGGTCAAGCGCAGCTGGCCGTCGGTCACGACCGATTCACCCGGCGCGAGGCCACGATCGACGACCGTGAGGTCGCCGGCGACGCGGCCGATGACGACCGGGCGCATCTCGGCGGACCCGTCCGCCTTCACGACGAACACGAACGGGCCCTGTTGTCCCTGCACGATCGCGGGGGAGGGGACCACGAGCGCATTGGGCTGAGTGAACAACGTGAGCCCGACGTTCACGAATTCGCCCGGCCAGAGGGCGCCATCCTGATTCTCGAACCGCGCCTTGAGAAGAATGGTTCCCGTCAACGTGTCCACGGCATTGTCCACGAAACTCAGCGTGCCTTTCGTGGGATCGGTGGTGGCCGCATTGCCGCCGGGACGCACGTCCACCGGGAGCGCGGCATTGCCGTACTTCCGCAGCAGCGGTAGGTGGACGACGGGTACGGCGAAGCGGACAAGAATGGGGTGGATCTGATTGATCGTGACGAGCGGCTGCCCACCCGCTCTGACGAGATTCCCCTCCTTCACCAGCAAGCTCCCGGCGCGCCCGGAGATCGGCGCCCGGATGGTGGCGAATTGGAGATTGAGCCGCGCCGTCTCCACGCTGGCGCGATCGGCGGCCAGGGTCGCGCGATCCGCCTCGGCGGCGGTCTTCTTCTCCTCGTACTGCTGCGCCGCGACGTACTCCTTGGCCATGAGCGCTTCGTACCGCTTCAGCTCCGCCTCGGCGTTCGCGAGCTGCGCCTGGTCGCGCGCGAGGATGCCGAGGGCCTGATCGAGCGTCGCTTGGTAGGGACGGGGATCGATCTGGATGAGGAGCTGGCCCGCTCTCACGTCGTCGCCTTCCTTGAAAGCGACCTTCGAGAGCAAGCCGTTCACCTGTGAAACGACCGCGACGGTCTGGACGGGCTCGGCCGTGCCGGTGGCGAGGATCTCGTAGGGCAGCGCGCGCTGCTCCGCACGCGCGACCGTCACCGGGATGCCCGGTGGCGCGACGGCGGCGCGGCCGCTGCACGCCGCGAGCGATGCGACGGCGACGGCGACGGAACTCAGGGCGAGCGAGCGCGGGAAGCGGGTGCGGATCATTTTCATTTGGGCGGAACGGCGGAGTCGGTGGTCATGCGCAACGGATTTCCGCCGTGGACATCGAGCACCCCGATGTCGTGCGCGAGCACGGCGAGCGCGGTGCGCCATTCCCAGCGGGTCTCGATCCACTGCGCCCGGGCATCGGCCAATGCGCTCTGGGCGGTGAGCAGGTCGAGGATCGATCCGACGCCGGCCTTGTAGCGGCCGAGCGCGACCTGCTCGCTCTGCGCGGCGCTCGCGAGCAGATCATCGGCGGTGTGAACGCGGCGGGCGGCCGTCTGCAGCGCGTAGTACGCTGAGAAGACCTGGAGCACGACCTGCTGCCGCACGAACTCCGTGCGCGCGGTGGCGGCCTGCGCCTGCGCCTCGGCCTCCCGCTGGTTGTATTCGCGCGAGAATCCGGCGAAGAGCGGGATCCTGAGGCCGAGATTGACCGTGTAGACGTTGTTGTCGCTGACGAGGGTGTTGAGGTAGCTATGGCCGCCGCTGGCACTCAGCTGCAGCGAGGGGAGCCGTGCGCCGCGGAGCTGGGTCACGCGCGCGGCGGCCGCTTGAGCGTCGGCGCGGCTCGCGGCGAGGTCGGGACGCGCGCGGATCGCGCGCTCGATCAGCGTGTCGACACTGTCGGTGACGACGCCGATCTGCAGCGGTGGGAAGGCGGCGATGTCGTACGGCAGATTCGCCGGCAGGCCCATCGCGTTGGCCAGCGCCCCGCGCGTGATCTGGATGGCGCCTTCGGTGGTCTCGAGCGCCAGCTGTGCCTGGGAGAGCTGGGTCTTGGCCTGCAGCACATCGGCGATCGTCGCCAGGCCCTGGCGATGACGTTCTTCGGTGACGTCGAGGTTGGTCCGGGCCTCTCGCGTCGTCAGCTCCTGCGCGTCCTTGAGCGCCCGGTTGGCCACGTAGTTGAAGTACGCCGTCTGCACCTGGAGGACGACGTCTTGGATCACGCCGTTGTGTGTCCAATCGGCGGCGATGAGCGCTTCGCGCGCCGCGGTGACGGAGCCGGAGCGTCCGCCGAGGTCGAAGACGAGCCAGGAGAGACTCGCGGTGGGACCTCCCACCGTCTGTTCCGTGGTGCCGTTCCCCGAGCTATTCGCCGAGCGGGTGCGGGTGGCGCTCACGCCGAGGTCAAGTGTCGGGTAGTACTGCCCCTTGGTGCTCCCGTACGCGGCGGCCGCGGCGCGCGCGTTCTGCCAGGTGATCCGGGTGGCGACGTTGTTGCGGAGCGCGATGTCGACGATGTCGCCCAGCGTGAGCTCGCTCACGCGCTGTGCGATCTCGGGCGGGAGCGCCGGGGCGGCGGGCGACGCGGCGCGCGCGGTCGCGCTATCGCGGCGCGCCGGCGGCACCCAGGCCACGTTGGGGGCGGGGCTGGTGCCGGCGACGCCGTCCACGTGCGGCGTGCCCGTGCACGCGAGCGCGAGCAGGGCGGCGATGGCGGCGATGGCGGCGATGGCGGCGAATGCGAGGCGATGATGACGATCGGCGGTCATAAGGGTGCTCGCCAATCTACGCGCGCCGCCACCGATCCGCTGTCACGAGCCTCGGGGCGACGGCCCGATGCGCCCTACTCGATGAAGGTGAGCGAGCGGCGGCGGAGTACGCAATTCCGCAGGGCGCGGAAGACGACGGGATCGAGATGCGAGCCGGCCACGCCTTCGAGGAGCTCGATCGCCTCGCCCGGATTGCGCGACGCCCGATAGGCGCGCTGCGTGGTGATCGCGTCGAACGCGTCGGCGGCGGCGAGAATGCGCCCGCCCAGCGAGATCGCCTGCCCCGAAATGCCGCGGGGATAGCCGCCGCCATCATAGTGCTCGTGGTGATCCTGGATGAAATCGAGCACCGCCCCCAGATGCTTGAGGGGCGAGAGGATCTCCATGCCGATGCGCACGTGATCCTTGACGTGCTCGTACTCCTCGGCGGTGAGCTTCGCCGGTTTGTTGAGTACGCCTTCGCGAACGCCGATCTTGCCGATATCGTGGAGGCGACCGGCGAGGCGGGCCTCCTCTATAGTATCCTCGTCGAGCTCGAGCTCGGTGGCCATCGAGGCCGCGAGCTCGGCGACACGCTGCGAGTGGCCGCGAAGGAAGATGTCCTTCGCCTCCATCGCGTTGATGAGCGTCTCGGCCACGCCAATGGTGAGCGCGTGGAGGCTCGCCCTCTCGCGTTCGAGGTCGGCCGTGCGCGCGGTGACCTCCTCGCGCACCAGTCGCTCCACGCGGCGCTGCTCTTTGAGCAGGGTCCGGCGATGCAGCGCGCGCTCGACCGCCACCTGCAGATCGGCGAGCTCGATCGGTTTCACGAGATAGTCGAAGGCGCCTCGCGCGATCGCTTCGGTGGCGGTGGGTGCGTCGTTCACCGCGCTGAGCATGACCACCGCCATTTCGGGGTCCTTCTCGAGCGCGGCCGGCAGCAGCTCCAGCCCCGTCATTCCCGGCATCCGGACATCGCAGACGGCGAGATCGCAATGATCGCGATCCATCGCGGCGAGTGCGTCCACGGCGGTCGCGACGGCGGTGACCTCGTAGCCGCGGGAGCGGAGGAAGCGGGAGAGGGCGACGCGGAGCGACTCCTCGTCGTCGATCACGAGCAGCCGCGGGACGCTGCCCGCGACGGGGATGGGTTCGGCGCTGGCCAAGTGCATCAGGTCACCGGCGCGGCCGGCGCCGGGGCGCGGCGGTCGGCTGGGAGGGAGACGATGAAGGTCGCGCCGCGGCCGGGCTCGCTCGCGACGGTGAGCGTTCCGCCATGCGTGTGCACGATGCCGTAGCTCACGCTCAGGCCGAGCCCGGTGCCCTTCCCCTCGTTCTTCGTGGTGAAGAACGGCTCGAAGATCCGCACCTGCAGCTCGGGCGACATCCCGGTGCCGGTGTCGCTCACCTCGACCACCACGCGGGAGCCGACGTTCGCCGTGCGCAGGCGCAGTACGCGGTATGTGGACAAGGCCATCGCGTGCTCCGCGTTCACGATCAGGTTGAGGAGCACCTGCTGGAGCTGGCGGTCGTCGCCGTGCATCGGCTGCAGCCGCGGCTCGAGCTCGAGCACGACCTCGACGCCGTTCGTGCGCAGTGCGTACTGCCGGAGCCGGAGCGTCTGTTGGAGCAGCGCGTTGAGATCCACGAGGACGGAACGCGGCCCCGACTTGCGCGCGAAGGTGAGCAAGTCGCGGATCACGGCGACGGCGCGGTCGGCCTCGCGTTTGATCATCTGCACCGCTTCGTGCTGCTCGCTCGTCAGCCGGTCCCCCTGCAGGAGCTGCGCGAACGCCGAGATACCCGCGAGCGGGTTGTTCACTTCGTGCGCGACGCCCGCCACCAGCTCCCCGAGGGCGGCCAACTTCTCGGATTGCCGCATCTGCTCGGCCACGCGCCGCTCCTCTTCGCGCAACCGGATCGTGTCGAGCGCCAGCGCGAGGGAGGGGAGCAGTCGCGTGACGGTTGCCAGCCGGTAGGCGCGGCCGCCGACGGCGGAGCCGACCGCGAGGATGCCAACCGCGTGATCGCGCGCGACGAGCGGATAGACGGCGTCCCACGTGCCGGGGATGGTCGTGGCGTGACCGGCGGGGCAGGAGGTGCCGGCGAGTGCCGACGCCGCGCCGAGCGCGGCGGCGATGCGCAACTCGGACTCGCCGGCCTGCTCCACCGCCAGCGCCCACGCGTCGGATGGCGCGACCTCATCGAGCACCCGCAGCAATGCGTCGGCCTCGTCCTCGACGGTTGCGGCGCGGAGCGTGACGCGCGCGATCTCCGCCGCGGCCTCCGCTTCCTCACGCTGGTGGCGCTCCGCCTCGAAGAGGAGCGCGTTCGCGATCGCCGTGCCCGCCTGACGCGCGATGAGCATCACGAGGTCGATATCGCCCCAGCCGTACGCATCTTGCCGGTTGGAGCGTGCCTGCAACACACCGAGCACCCGATCCCCGTGCAGGATCGGAGCGCAGAGCAGGACGGCCGGACTCCCGCTGCCGCCGATCTCGGCGGGCGGGCCGGTCCACCCCTGCTCCGGGCGTGTGGTCACGCTCGGCGCGCGCAGGCGGTACGCCTGGCTCGTGACGCCGTCGCCGAGCGGGAAGTGGGGGAGCGCGGCCGAGTCGATCGATCGCCCGTCCTCCACGACGTAGTCCAGACTGAATTCCTGCGCCTCCTCGTCGAATCGCACCAGGGCGAAGCTGGGGGCGTCGACCACCGACGCGACGGCGTGGTAGATCTCCGCGTACACTTCGGAGAGCGACAGCACGCCCGAGATCGCCTGCTGCACCTTCGCGACGGCGGAGAACCTCGCCGCCCGGCGCTCGCTGTGCTCGAGCAACATCGCGTTCCGGAGCGCGACGGCCGCGTGCGAGCTGAAGTCGGTGAGCAGTTGCCGCTGCTCCGGCTCGAACCCCTGCGGCTCGCGGAAGCGGAGCGAGAGCACCCCGCGCGGGCGCCCCTCGACGACGAGTGGGAGCATCGCCATGGCGGTCACGCCGCGCTCCAACATCTGGTGCGCGGCGGGCCGGTCGGCGACCTGGTGCAGGTCGCGGCGGAAATCGGCGACGCCGCTCACCAAAGAGCGGCCGGCGAAGGTCTCCCAGAAGGTGGGCAGCATTTCTTGGACCAAGTCGGTGGCGAGCCCAGCTGCGTACGCGAGCTCGGTGGCACGGGTGCCCGGGTCTGCGAGGTAGATCGCGATGCCGTCCGCGCCGAGCGATTGGTGCGCGATACGCCAGATGTCGGCGTACATCGCGTTCGGCGACACGTTGAGCGCGAGGCTGCGCGCCGAGGTGGCGAGGATGCTCGCGTGACGGAGGGTGCGCACCGACGCGCGGAGCAGGCGCGCGTTCTCGATCGCGACCGCGGCGTGATTCGCGAGCGCGAGCAGGATCTGTTCGTCGTGCTCGCTGAAATCGCGGGTCTCCCGGCCGAGGACGGCGATCGCGCCGATCGCGCGATGGCCGACCAAGAGGGGCGCGACCACCACGTTGCGCGGCGCGGCCGTGGCCGGCTCGCCCTCCCACGCGGTCCTGAACGTGTGGCGCACCGGACGCGCGGCGCGGATCGCTTCGCTGCAGAGCGCGTCGTCGAGTGCGAGATGCGCGCCGAGCGTGGTGTGGGCGTCGCCGAAGGCGCCGACGATCACGATCTCGCCGTTCTCGAGCATCCCGACGCGGGAACCGGAGGCACCGAGCAGCTCGGCGGCGTGCCGCGCGATGAGCGCGAAGACGCGGTGGAGCTCCGGTGATTGATTGATCTCGTGGACGATCTCCGCCAACGCACGTGACTCACGCGCGCCTTGTGAGACATCCGTTTCAGGAACGGCGGCGTCGGCGCGAACGGTCGGATCGAGAGTCGTCGGGGAGCTCATGGTAGCGGGCGTACGGTTCGGCAGGAAGGGTCCGCGCGCGCCGACGGTGCGGTCGTACCGCGGCGAGCTGGAGCGTGGTGCGAGGTGGGAGCCGAGGGCCGTTCCGTGTTAGTGACGCGCCGCGCGCGTCGGCAGTAACCCGCTTCGATTAGGGGGCTCTCACGCGTCCACGAACTCCAGGCGCACCGGACGCGGGATCAGCCCGGCGCGCTCGCCCTGGGCGAGCAGCTCGGCCACCGCGCGGCGGCCGCGGTCGCCGTAGTCGAGGGTCCATGCGTTGACGTACATCCCGACGAAGGTGTCGGCTTTGGCCCGATCGAGGCCGCGCGCGTAGCGCATTGCGTGGTCGAGGGCGCCGGCGCGATGGTCGAGCCCGTAGGCGATGCTCTGCCGCAGGTGCGAGGAGACGCGGCGAACGAGCGCGGGCCCGAGATCCTTGCGGATCACGTTGCCGCCGAGCGGGAGCGGGAGCCCGGTGTCGGCGAGCCACCACGCGCCGAGATCGACCACCAGGTGCAGCCCGCGGTCCGCGAAGGTGAGCTGCCCTTCGTGGATCAGGAGCCCGAGGTCGACGTCGCCGTTGACGACGGCGTCCTCGATCGCATCGAAGGGTGTGGGCACGGCCTCGAAGTCGGGCTCGTAGAGGCGGAGCGCGAGATACGCGGTGGTGAGGGTACCGGGGATCGCGATGCGTTTCCCCTTCACGTCGGCGCGCGCGAGCGCCGAGCGCGCCACCAGACACGGACCGTAGCCATCGCCCATCGACGCACCGTGCGGCAGCAGGGCGTAGCGGTCGGCCAGATGCGCGTAGGCGTGGATCGAAACGGCGGTGACCTCGAGCTCGCCCTTCAGGGCGCGCCGGTTGAGCGACTCAATGTCCTGCAGCTCGTGTTCGTAGCGGAGATCGCCGGTGTCGATCTTCCCCTCGGCGAGCGCGTAGAACATGAACGCGTCGTCGGAGTCGGGACTGTGCGCGACGCGGATGGTGCGAGTGTTCATCGGGATCGCGGCGCTACTTGGCCGCTTCCTTGAGCGCTTGGTCGAGGTCGGCCGCGTGGAGCTTGTAGCCCTCGAAGTCCTTTTTGCGCTCGGCCGGCGCCGCGGCGATCAGGCGCTTCCCGTACATCGCGGCGTCCTTCGCGTTCCCCTGCGCGCGCGCGAGGCGCATGCCGAGCGTAAGGCCGAGCAGGTTGTTGGGCTGCGTCGCGAGGATCGTGTCGACCTCCGCCTTCGCGACCTCGTAGGCGCCGGCGAGCTGGGCGATACGGCCCATATCGTAGCGCGTGTCGGCGTCCTGATCGGGGATCATCTGGTAGGCGCCGATCGCCATCGGCGCGAAGAAGGCGACGCTGTCCTTCTTCCCTTCGGTGTCGAGCCGCATGATGCGGTTGTAGAGGCGCTCGGCGCGCTCACGCGGGGACATCGAGCTGATGTCGACGCTGCTGGCGGGGCCGCCGGCACCGCCGCCACCCCCGGCGAAGGGTCCGGCGGCGGGTTGTTGTTGCGCCTGATCTCCCGCGGCCTCATCACCGCCCTTGAAGCGGTACGACGCGACGAGCGCGATGAGCGCGACGAGGGCGATCCCGGCCACCATCCACGGCGCCGCGGCCGCGAAGCTGTTCGCGGCGGGCGATGCGGGCGCGTCGGAACGCGCGGCGGTCTTCGGGCGGGCGCCGGCACGGGCGGGTCCGGCAGCCGCGCCGGCGCCGACGGTTGCGCCGCAGCGGTGACAGAACTTGGCGCCGGGCGCGAGCTCGGCTTGGCACTCGGCGCATTTCACGCCCTTGAGGGCGGCGCCGCAGTTCGAACAGAACTTCCCGCTCGCGGGAGCGGAGCAGTTCGGGCAGGGAGCGGTCGCGGAGGGGGGGTTGGTCATGGTAGTAAGGTAAGCTCATCCGATGCGGAGTGGGAGCGCATCAGCGAAGCCGCCCGGAGCAGCTGGCGGGTGTTTGGTGAACCATGCGCCGACTGCAGAGCCGGTGGGACGAGTCCGGGCCGGCATCGACCGAAAATGGCGACCTGCCATTCGCGCGGTGCTCTTCGCGCACGATTCCTTTGACAGGACCTGGGGCGCCGGATACGTTCCCACGCCCCACCGACCCGATCCCACGAGGCCGTCGTGCCGCAGCGCTCCCGCCCGTCGGCGCCGAAAACCAAGACCGCCGGCGCGAGCAAGAAGGAGATCCTCGAGCTCGCGCGCGCGAGCGACGTGCGCTTCCTGCGCCTGCAGTTCACCGACATCCTCGGCGTGAACAAGAACGTCGAGATCCCCGCTTCGCAATTCGAGAAGGCGCTGGCGGGGGACATCATGTTCGACGGGTCGTCGATCGAAGGGTTCGTGCGCATCGAGGAGTCGGACATGCTCCTCGCGCCCGACCTCGCCACCTTCCAGATCTTCCCGTGGGAGAGCGCGCAGAATCGCGTGGCGCGCATCATCTGCGACATCAACACGCCCGACGGCGCGCCCTTTCCCGGCGATCCGCGCGGGGCGCTCAAGCGGCAGATCGCGCGCGCGCAGAAGCTCGGCTACACGATGAACGCCGGCATGGAAGCCGAGTTCTTCATGTTCAAGCGCGCGGCGGACGGCGGGGTGAGCACCGCGACGCACGATGTGGGCAGCTACTTCGATCTGGCGCCGGTGGACCTCGGTGAAGAAGCCCGCCGGGCCGTGGTGGACGTGCTCGAACGGATGGCCTTCGAGGTGGAGGCCGCCCATCACGAGGTGGCGCACGGGCAGCACGAGATCGATTTCCGCTACGCGGACGCGCTCACCACGGCCGATAACATCGCGACCTTCCGCTTCGTGGTGAAGTACGTGGCGCAGCAGTTCGGCCTCATGGCGAGCTTCATGCCGAAGCCGATCTACGGGCAGAACGGGAGTGGGATGCACACGCACCAGTCGCTCTTCCGCGGGAAGGAGAACGCGTTCTGGGACGCGACGGCGAAGTGGGAGCTGAGCAAGACGGCGTTGCACTACATCGGCGGGCTGCTCAAACACGCGCGCGGCTACTGCGCGATCACCAACCCGCTCGTGAATTCGTACAAGCGGCTCGTGCCGGGATACGAAGCGCCGATCAATGTCGCCTGGTCGATGCGCAACCGCTCACCGATGATCCGCATCCCCGACCGGCGCGGGCTCGGCACGCGCGTGGAGCTGCGTGTCCCCGATCCGGCGGCGAACCCCTACCTGGCGCTCGCGGTGATGCTCGCGGCGGGACTGGACGGCGTCGAGACCAAGGCGGACTACCGGGAGCCGGTGAACCAGAACATCTGGGAGATGAGCTTCCGCGAGAAGCGCCGATTGCGCATCGATGACCTGCCCCGCGACCTGAACGAGGCGTGCGACGAGCTCGAGAAGGACAAAGTGATCACCGGGGCGCTCGGCGAGCACATCACGACGCATTTTGTGGCCGCCAAGCGGCAAGAATGGAGCGAGTACATCAGCCAGGTGAGCGCCTGGGAGTTGGAGAACTACCTGGCGAAATACTGAGCGCGCGGTGGCGATGCGAACGGGGGCCGGAGCGATCGCTCCGGCCCCCGGTGCCATCTCGGCGGCGCCGCGCCGTCAGACCGGGAAGAGCATCTCGCGGTACTTCGGGAGCGGCCAGTGCTCATCGCCCACCGCGAACTCGAGCGCGTCGCAGATCTCGCGTACCGCGGCCATCCGGTCGGCGCCTTCGGACGTGAGCAGCTTCGCTTGCTTCTCGAGCGTGTCGTGCATCGACTCGGCCTTCTCGATCACCTTCACGAGATCGGCGCTCCGTGTTTGGAGCTGTTGGATCAGCGTCGCCACCTTGTTCGCGGTCTCCACCTGCGGGAGCACGATGATGCCGGCGCTCTTGGCCGCCGCCGCCGAATCCACGAGCATCGCGCAGTACTGGAACGACGCCGGGAGCACCATCGTGTCCACCATCTCGCGCAGCATGGTGAGCTCGATGAGCATGTCCTTCACGTAGCGCTCCAGCCGCACGTGGTAGCGGGACTCGAGCTCCGCCTTCGTGAGGATCCCGAGCTTCTCGAAGAGCGCACGCGACTGCCTGGTCACGAGCTGGCCGAGCGCCTCGGGGGTGCGGCGGAAATTCGGCAGGCCGCGCTTGGCGGCCTCCTTCACCCAGGAGTCCGCGTAGTTATTCCCTTCGAAGCGGACCTTGGCGGTCTCGACGAAGGCCGAGCGCACCACCTTCAGCACGGCGTCGTCCGCCGACTTCGTGTTTCTCTTCTTGAGCAATGGCCGCAGCTCGGCGGTCAACTCGGCGAGCGCCTCGGCCACCGTTGCGTTCAGGAGCATGACCGGGAAGGCGATCGACGCCGAGCCGCCCACGGCGCGGAATTCGAACTTCGCGCCGGTGAAGGCGAAGGGCGACGTGCGGTTCCGGTCGGTGTTGTCCTTCTCGATCTCGGGCAGCTTGGCGACGCCGAGCCGGATGAGCACCTGTTCGGCGTTGGTGGATCCGCCCTTCCCGACCGCGATGCTCTCGATCATGCGGGTGAGCGTATCGCCCATGAACACGGAGATGATCGCCGGCGGCGCCTCGTTCGCGCCGAGCCGGTGCTCGTTCCCCGAGGTGGCGACGCCCGCGCGCAGCAGTCCCGCGTGCTTGTGCACCGCCTTGAGCACCGCGGCGAGGAAGAGGAGGAAGCGCACGTTCTGGTGCGGCGTGCGACCAGGCTTCAGGAGGTTCGTGCCGTCGAGCGCCGTATCGTCGGCGTGGATGGCCATCGACCAGTTGCAGTGCTTCCCCGAGCCGTTGATGGCGGCGAAGGGCTTCTCGTGCAGCAGCGCCTGCAACCCGTGGCGGATGGCCACGCGGCGGAGCACTGCCATGACGAGCTGGTTGTGGTCGACGCCGAGATCGGATTCCTCGAACATCGGCGCCATCTCGAACTGGCAGGGCGCGACCTCATTGTGCCGGGTGACGATCGGGACGCCGAGCTTGTAGAGCTCGTGCTCCACCTCGCTGATGCAGGCCTGGATGCGCTCGGGAATGCCGCCGAAATAATGATCTTCGAGCTGTTGGCCGCGCGGCGGCGGGGCGCCGATGAGCGTGCGGCCGCCCATGACGAGATCGGGACGCAGCGCGAAATGGGTGCGGTCGATCAGGAAGTACTCCTGCTCGGGCCCGAGGGTGGTGTAGACGCGCTGGACTCCCTTGTCGCCCAGCAGCTCGAGGAGCTCGATCGCCTTCTCGGAGAGGACATCCGAGCTGCGGAGCAGCGGGGTCATCTCGTCGAGCGCCTCGCCGTTGTAGCCGATGAACACCGAGGGGATGCAGAGCGTACGCGTGGCACCGCTTTCGACGATGAACACGGGGCTGGCCGGGTTCCACGCCGTGTAGCCGCGCGCCTCCCACGTGGCGCGTAGTCCGCCCGACGGGAAACTCGATGCGTCCGGCTCGCTCTGGATGAGCTGTGCGCCGGAGAAGCTCTCCACCGCCGAGCGATTGTCGTCGAAGCTCAGGAAGGCGTCGTGCTTCTCCGCGGTGAGCCCCGTCTGCGGCTGGAACCAGTGGGTGAAGTGGGTCACGCCGCGCGAGAGCGCCCATTCTTTGATGACCTGGGCGACCGTCGGCGCGATCTCGACGTCGAGTTTCTTCCCGAGCCGGATGGCCGCGGCGAGCTTGGCGTAGACGTCCTTCGGCAGCCGCGCCTTCATCTCGCGCACGCCGAAGGTGTTGCAGCCGAAGTACTCGGAGGTGGGCGGCAGGGGCTTGGAGCCGTTGCCGTTGGTGTGCGCGGCCGTGCCGGCCCGCGGGAGGCGGCGTGCGAGTTCGTGCACGGCGGCCTTCCGCGGATTCGAGATGGACGAAGGCATGTGGGGTGACGCTCCGGGTGGCGGGTGGGCGGCGACTCGGTGTAGCTCCCAATTTGCACAAACAGCAGGAAAAAGGCAACGGGAACGGGGATTGGCGCGGTGAATAATCGATTTGCGCGGATGAACTGCCTGAAACTGTGAAAAACGTACAACAGGGGCGCTTCGACGTTACTGGCGGCAGGGGGCGGTCGGGTCCGGCTTCGGATGGTCCACGAGCGGGCGGTGGTCCTGGTTCGCGAGGGTGACGCCGAGGTCGAAGACGTACTGCGTGATCCGCTCCAGGTGCGCGTAATCGATGTACTGCGGCTCGTCCGTCACCTGGTGGTAATCCTGGTGCAGGCCGCTGGAGAAGAAGATGATCGGAATGCCGTAACGCGCGTAGTTCGCGTGATCGCTGCGGCAGTAGATATTCTCCGGATGACCCGCAGCGTCGAGGGAGTAGTCGAAGACGAAGGGCTGCGCGCGCGCCTGGTTCACGCGCTCGGCGGTCTGCCCGAGTTCGGTCGAGAGCCGGAAGGAGCCGATCAGCTCCAGGTACCGCGGACCGCCGCCCGCGATGTCGGCGGCAGCGCCGCGCCCGATCATGTCGATGTTGAGCTGCGCGACGATCGAATCGCGGGGCACGGTGGGATGGTCGGTGAAGAAGCGGGAGCCGAGCAAGCCGAGCTCCTCGCCGGTGTGCCAGACGAAGAGGAGCGAGCGGCGCGGGCGCGACTTCGTGGCCGCCGCCGCTTGCGCGATCTCGAGGAGGCCGACGGTGCCGGAGCCGTCATCGTCGGCACCATTGTTGATGGAGTCAATGCGCAGGGACCGAAGGCGGTGGAGGCTGTCCACGTTGATGTGGATCGTGGCCAGCTGGTCGGAGCTCAGCACGTGGCCGCTGGTGCTGCGGCCGCGCATCTCCCACGCGGCGGTGTTGGCGGCCCGCAGCGAATCGTGATCCACCGGTGTCTCGCGGACCCCGATGTGATCGCTGTGCGCGCCGATCGCGACGTATTCGCCCCGGAGCGTGGCGTCGCCGCCGGGGAGGACGGCCACGACATTGCGCGCGGGAAGGGGCGTCTCCTCGATCGGAATGACGCCACGCATCACGGCCCCAGTGTCGCCGGCCGTCGCGTTGTCGAGCGTGCGACGGAGCATTAGCGCAGCGGTCGCGCTCGTGACGAGGAAGACCTGAGGTGAGGCGGTGCCACCGGCCGCCGCCTTGAGCCCGATCGTCGTGCGGGCGAGGCTCTGCAGCATCGCCGGCGTGGTGCGCTCGAGCCCGACCACCGCCACGCCCGCGGCGGCGGCGAATCGGCTATTGCCGCGAATGGTGGGCACGATCGGCCGCGGGCCCTGCGCATCACGTGGCGTCTTGAAGAGAACGAGCCGGCCCGCGGCCTGGGCCGCGGTGATCCAGGTGGTGGAGTCGTTGAAGGTGCCGCCGAAGATGACGCGCGCGCCGTCCACCGGGCGCGGCGTGCCGCGGGTGCTGTAGGGGAGCCAGTCGTGGGGTGAGGTGATCGGCGTTTCGTCCACGCGGAGCGTGACCGACGACGCGTAGGTGCGGCGCACGAGGGGCACCCACTGGAAGAAGGTGCCGCTGTCGCCGGCCGGTTGGAGGCCGAGCTTCTTCAGCTCGGCGGCGATGTAGGCGGTGGCCTTGAGATTGCCTTCGGTGCCGGCTTGGCGGCCCATCATTGAATCGTCGGCGATGAGGTAGAGCCGGGTCATGAGGTCGGACGCGGTGATGGCGGAGGTGGTGGGCTGCGGGTCGTGCTTGAGAGGGAGTGATGATTGGGCGAGCGCGGCGCGCGGGAGCGCGAGCGCGGTGGTGAGAAGGGCGAGGCGGAGGGTCATGCGACCGGAGGCGCTGGCGGGTGAGGGAGGCGGGGGGCAGGTTTACGGCTAACGACGGGTCTCGGCACTCGGCACTCGGCGCTCGGCGCTCGGCAGAGAGTGGGTAACTGCCGGTCTCGGCCTCGGCCTCGGCAGATAGTAGATAGTAGGGTGGACGGAGGAATCTATGGCGACGCATGATCTGGACGCGTTGATGGTGACGCTCGAACGGGGGCCGGCACTCATCATCCCGCTGGTGCGGGAGGTGCCGACCGCCAACCTCAAACGGCGGCCGGCGCCGGAGAAATGGAGCGCGCACGAGCATGCGTGCCATCTCGCGACGGTGCATGGGCTCTTCTTCGAGCGGCTGGACCGGATGCTCGGCGAGGACGCGCCGGTGATCACGCCGTACGATCCGGGACACGAAGCGCCCGAGATGCTCATGCAGATGGACCTCGACGGGGCGCTGGCGCGGTACGCGCAGGAGCGGGGAGAGATCGTCGAGCGGCTGCGACCGCTCACGCCGGCGCAGTGGGAGCGCACGGGACGGCACCCGGAGTACAGCCGCTATTCCGTGTTCATCATGTTCCGGCACCTGACGCTGCACGACATGCTGCACGCGTACCGGATCGAGGAGTTGATGCTGAAGAAAGACTGGTGAACTGCCGGTCTCGGCCTCGGCCTCGGCAGGGACTAGGAGATAGGAAGAGCACCGACGGCCGAGACCTCCTCATTAGATTCCCCGGTCCACTCTCAGCCCCGGAC
>JAYUMO010000082.1:0-4340 GCA_043762555.1 Gemmatimonadaceae bacterium
GGACCCGATCTGCTCGTGTTGCGCGCTCCGCGCGCCGGCGGCTCGGTGCGGGTGTTCGCCTTCCCGGGCCTCGATTCCCTCGTCTGGTCGTCCCGCACGAACGCGCCGGCGCTCGACCGCATCATCGGCTTCGATGAGGGAGCCGGCGCCGTGCTCGCCGAGGCGCCGAAGGGGCCGCCGGTACGCATCGACCTCCGCCTCGGCACGGTCACGCCCGACGAATCCCCGCGGCTCCGCGCGCTCGTGTCCGCCGACGGATCGGCCGCCTTCGGCATCGCGCCTAGCGGCAACGTCGTGCGCGTGACGCCGAGCGGGACGTGGAGCTTCAAACCGCCCGCGCCCGCGCGCGAGGTACTGCCGCAGCCCGACGGTCAACTCCTGGTGCTCGCCGACCGGCCCCGCGGGGCGGTGCTCTGGTCGGTGCGTCCGCCCGATTCGACGATCACCGACACCGCCGCGCTGCCGCCGGTCACGCGCGCCGTACGCACTCCCGTCGGCGACCGCGTCTACTTCACCGCCGGCGCCGAGCTGTTCGCCTTCCGGGTGCGCACCTTGGAGGCGCTCCCGCCGATCACCCTGCCGCGCACGGTCACGGCGGTCGTGACGACGCCGAGCGGCGACCGGGTCTATCTGGCGCTCGACTCGCTGCCGCAATTGATCGTCCTCGACCGGTACACGGACAAGATCTCCGCGCGCATCGCGCTCCCCGCCGCGGCCGTCGCGCTGCGCATGGATCCGCTCGGCCGGCTGCTGCTGGCGCGCCTGGCCAATGACAGCGCGGTGGTGGTAATTGTGGCGGTGGGCACTGACAGCGTGGTTGGCGCCGTGCGCGGCAGCTGGCGGGCCGACCTGCCCGCCGTCGCCCCGAACGGATGGATCGCCGTCGCGTCGGGGAGCGACGTACTCCTCCTCGACGGTGACTCACTGCGCCTGCGCCGCACCGTGAACGGCGGCGCGCGGGATCTGTGGAGCTTCTTCGCCTGGAACGGATTCCGGCCGCGCGCGGCGGGGCTCGACGAGCCCGTGACCTTCCCCGAGGACACCGTCGTCCCGCACGACAGCGGTGCGGCGTTCGCCGCGGTGGCTTCGCTCGACAGTGCGCGCGCCGCCGCGGAGAGTGCCGCGCGCCAGCCGGCCGCGCCGGCGGCAGCCGTCGGCGACACGGCAGCGCGGGGTCCCCAGTTCACCGTGCAGTTCGCGGCGCTGCGCACCGACTCGGCCGCCCGGCGCGCGATGCTCGCCATTCACGTGGCCGGCGTCACGCCGCGCGTGGTGCCGAGCGCGCACGACGGCGTGATCACCTTCCGCGTCGTGATCGGCCCCTTCGCCACGCGGGAGGTAGCGGAGCGAGTCGCGCGTTCGGCCAGCATGTCGTACTGGGTGTACGAGGGCCCACCCTGAGATGATGACGCCGTACGACGAGCCCCGGCTGTCGCCGTGGGCGCTGGAGGGCCGCCGGCTGGCACTCGCGCTCGACAACCTCGCCTTCGTCGTCGTCGCGGGCAGCGATCCGGGCGCGGCGGCGGAGGTTGCGCTCGGCATGGGGCGCGTGCAGGCGAGGCGGCGACGCGTCGTGGTGGCGGATGCGGTCGGGTTGCTCTCGCCGATCGATGACCTCGTCCCCTTCGAGGCGTCGGGGGGGATCGTCGATGTCCTCGTGCGCGGGGTGCCGCTCCGCAAGGTCGCGCATGCGGTGGACGGCGCGGTCAACCTGAGCGTGCTGCCGAGCGGACCGGGGTTGGTCGATCGGGGCCGGCTGCTGCGGAGCGAGCGGTGGACGTCGCTCACCGAGGCATTCCGGAAGGCCGGTGCGCTGTTGGTGGTGGTCGCGCCCAATCGAGAGCCGGCACTCGCCGAGCTCCTTCGGCTCGTGGACGGCGTCGTCCTCGTGGGAACCGCGCGGCCTGTCGCCGGTGTCCGAGTGCTCGCCTACGTGCCAGGTCCGGAGTCCAGCAGCTCGAAGGCCAAGGGATCGCGCGAGCTGCCGTCGCTCAGGCGGCTGAAGCGGCCCGGCGCGATCGCACGGGTGTCGACCGTGCGCGACGCCGCGCCGCCGGAACAGCGCTCGGGTTGGTGGCTCGTGGCCCTCTTCGCGGCCTTGCTCACCGCCGGGGGCGGCTGGTGGTGGAGTCACCGCGCCGCGGATGCCGATGCGCTCGCCGGCCCGGCGAGCTCGGCGTCGCCCACGGCCGCCAATGCGGCCGCGTGGGCGGTGCAGATCGGCTCCTCCGCGACTGACAGCGGGGTCAGCGCGCTGTTGGCGCAGGAGGCGATACGCGACCTGCCGGCGGTTACGTTCGCGTCCGTTGACCACGTCGCGGGGAACCGCTCCTTCCGGTTGCTGGCGGGCGCCTACTCGGAACGGCGGGCGGCCGACACGCTCCTCGCCGCGCTTCGGGCGCGGAGCGTGATCCCGGCGGTCGGAGGAGCCGTGGTGCGGCTTCCCTATGCCGTCCTGTTGCGGACCGGCCTGACCCGCGATGACGCCTCACACACGGTGACGCTCTTGCGGTCGATGGGGCTGCCGGCGTACGCGCTGATCCAGGAGGACGGGACGGTGCGGCTGTACGCGGGCGCGTTCGAGCACACCGGAGATGCCGCGGCGCTCGTGGCCGCGGCGCGCGCCGAGGGCGCGACGCCGAGCGTGACGTATAGAATGGGGAGATCTCCCTAATGCAGCTGACCGAGCTCGGGCTCTCCCGATGAGCACGCCGTTCGAGGAGCCGCGGCTGTCGCCGTGGGAGGAAGAGGGCCGCCGACAGGCCGCGATGCTCGATCGGTGCTCCTTCGTGGTCGTGGTCGGCGACGATCCGAGCGCGGCCGCGGAGCTCGCGCTCGGGATGGCACGCGCGCACGCGCGGCGCCGCCGCGTGGCCGTCGCCGACGCGGTGGGGGAGCTTCCGCCGATCGAGGATCTCGCGCCGATCGACGCGCCGTACGGGATCGTGGACGTCTTCGTGCACGGCGTGTCGCTCTCGCGGGCGGCGCAATCCGTGGATCCGTCCGGCAACCTGAACGTGCTGCCGAGCGGGCCGATGCCGCTCGATCGCACGGCGGTGCTTCGCAGCCCCCGCTGGGGC
Source organism: Gemmatimonadaceae bacterium (assembly GCA_043762555.1). Classification (GTDB taxonomy): domain Bacteria; phylum Gemmatimonadota; class Gemmatimonadetes; order Gemmatimonadales; family Gemmatimonadaceae; genus DATKOH01. The sequence continues at coordinate 3,081 of JAYUMO010000082.1, forward strand.
CGGATCGCCGCCGAGTTCCGCGACGCCGGCGCCCTCTTGCTGCTCATCGCGCCGGCCGACGAGCCGGCGGTGGAAACGGTGCTGCCGCTGGCGGATGGCGTGGTGCTCGTCGGGCGCGCGCCGCCATTCGCGGGTGCGCGCGTGCTGCTCGCGGTGCAAGCACCCGGCTTGAGCGGATCCCCCGCGCCTCGGCCACGCGCGACGCCGAGCGTCCCGACTGGGCGCGTTACGCCCATCGAGCGCGGCGCGCCGGCGGCGCGCCTCACCACCGCGCGACCCGAACGCCCGGCGCCCCGGCGCCGCTGGCCCGTGTGGGTCGCCGCGGGGCTCGCCGTCATCATCGCCGCCGGCGCGCTCTGGCGCGTCACGCGCTCGCGTCCCATCGCGTCCACGCCGGCGCGCACGACGACCCGCCTGGACAGCGCCGCGTCGTCCGATGCCGCGCCGGCGGTGGATCTCGCGGCGCGCGCCGCCGCGGCGGCCGCCGACTCCGAGGTGCGCTCGTCCGCGTACGCGGTGGAGCTCGCCGTGCTCACGAGTGCGACGGGCGCGAATGTGCGGCTCGAGTGGAACATGTTCCGCGATCTCCCCGCGCTCACCTACGCGCCGGTGGCGGACAGCAGCGGCGAACGCGGCTTCCGGCTCCTCGCCGGCGCCTATCGGGACCGATCGGCGGCCGAATCCCTTCTCGCGGCGTTGCGCGCGCGCGCGGTGCTCCGGGCCAGCGAAGGCCGGGTGCTCCGCGCCCCTTTCGCGCTCGTGATGCAAAGCGGCGTGACGCGCGATGAGGCATCTTTCTACATCACCGGATTCCGCGCGAAGGGTCTGCCGGTGTATTCGCTGGTGCAGGACGATGGGCAGCTGCGGCTCTACGCGGGCGCGTTCGAGCGCGCCGCCGATGCCGCGCTGCTCGTCGCCGCGGCGCGCGCCAACGGCGAGTCGCCGAGCGTGACCTATCGAACCGGGAGATCGCCCTAGTGCGGCTGACCAAGCTCGAGCTTCATGGATTCAAGTCGTTCGCGGACCACATGCAGCTCGAGTTCGAGCCGGGTGTGACCGCGATCGTTGGTCCGAACGGGTGCGGCAAGTCGAACGTCTCCGACGCCGTGCGGTGGGTGCTCGGCGAGCAGCGGCCGCGTCTGCTCCGCGGCCTGAAGATGGAAGAGGTCATCTTCCAGGGCTCGTCGGCGCGGCGGCCGGTGAACATCGCCGAGGTGTCGCTCCACTTCTCGAACGAGGACGGGCAGCTTCCGGTCGCGT
>JAYUMO010000083.1:0-11744 GCA_043762555.1 Gemmatimonadaceae bacterium
AGGCATCACTTGGTCAGGGTCAGCGCATGCCGCACCCTGAACAAACAATCGTCAGGAGTAGGCAATGCGTGTCACTGGCAAGGTGAAGTGGTTCAACGACGCGAAGGGGTTCGGATTCATCACCCCGGACAACGGTCAGAAGGACTGCTTCGTCCACTACAGCGCGATTCAGGGCAGCGGTTTCAAGACGCTGGCTGAGGGCGAGGCGGTGGAGTTCGACATTGTCGAAGGGCAGAAGGGGCCCGCGGCGGAGAACGTGACGAAGCGCTAGCGCGCTGACGTCGGTCGAAGGGAACGGGGCGGTGCTCGCGAGAGTGCCGCCCCGTTCCGCATCGTGCCGACGGAGCGGCCCCGCGCCCGGGGCGCGGCGGACCCTTCGCCGCGCGGCGGCGTACACCTCGATGACCGCGGGCATGACGTCCGGGGAGGGCTGGTCGTCCTCATCCCGACGCGCGCCTCCGGGAGAAGCGCGCGTCCGGCCGGCGGACGAAGCGATGCGAGCCCGGCCCGAGGTGGCGGCGCCCCTGGTGGCGACGCCGATGTCCCCGGACTCCGTGGAGGCCTTCGACATGAAACGTCTCGTGTTCTCGACGCTCTTCGCCCTCATCGCCGGCGCCGCGCCGGCCGCGGCGCAGGGCACGTCCTTGGTGAAGATCGGCATTCAGGGCGGCTGGGTGACACCGTACCAGACTACCAAGACCTATGCGAAGACCGGCTGGGACGCCGGGCTGACGATGCAGATCGCGGCCCCGCTCGTGCCGGTCGGATTCCGGATCGACGCGCTGTACAGCACGATGGACGGGGCGGCCCAGACCGGCGCCGCGACGAGGGTGGACAATTTCACGATCTACAGCGCCACCGGCAACGTCGTGTGGACGGTCCTCGGCGCAGGGCTGCCGACCAAATTCTATCTGATCGGCGGCATCGGGTACTACAGCGTATCGCAGAAGCAGACGATCACAGCCACTTCGACGAGCGCGACGCTCACGTCGGCCGACTTCGGTTACAACGTCGGCCTCGGCGTGAAGTTCACGAAGCTTTTCATCGAGGCGCGCTGGACGAACATCGACGGTGGGCTCATCATCCCGGCGACGGGCGGCAGCCAGAGCTTGCAGATCGTGCCGATCAACGTCGGCTTGATCTTCTAGCGCTCACCGCGGCGCCGTCGCGCGCCCGGAGTTCTCGACTGCCCCGCCGACCGGCGGGGCAGTTCTTGTTTCGGGCGCCGCCGACTGGCCGAGTGGCGCGACGCGGTGAACATTTCAGCGCCCCCTCCTGGAGTCGCGCATGCGTCGCCGGTCCTCGCCCCTCAGGGTCGCCGTTCTCACTCTCGTTCCGCTGTTCGCGCTGTCGGTGCCGGCGTCGCCCGCGGGCGCGCAGGCGGTGGACGACACGACGGCGGCGCGGATCGTGTTCGAAGGGAATCTGGACGCCATTCACAAGCGCGACCGGGACCGCTACCTGTCGTACTATCTGCACACGGAGGCGCTCACCCGAAATGGCGCGGGCGGGCTCGAACGCGGCTTCGAAGATTGGTCCGCGCGGCGGGATACGGCGTGGCCCGACACGCTCGTGACGCGTGACCTGAAGCTCGTATCGATCGCGCCGGGCGTGGTCTATGGCTCGTACCATTATCGGGGGACCCAGGGCGGGTCGACGACGGAGGGGATCTCCGAGCGGATCTTCGTGAAGACCCCGGCGGGCTGGCGGATCGCGCTGACCACGGCATTCGGGTTCCCCGAGGGCACGGCGCCGCCGCCGGTCGCGCTCGTGGGCGCAACGCTCGTGAACCCCGGACGACCGGCGGTGAAAGATGCGGCCGTGCTCGTACGCGGCGGCCGGATCGTCTGCGCGGGTGCGCGTGCGGTATGCGCGATCCCGCCGTGGGTGGAGACGGTGGACGTGCACGGCGCGTTCGTGGGGCCCGGGCTCATCGATGCGCACGTGCACTATTCGCAGACGGGGTGGGTGGATGGCCGGCCGGATGCGATCGATCTGCGCGCGCGCTTCCCCTATGACTCGGTGGTGGCGGCGCTGCGGGCGGATCCCGCGCGCTTCGACCGCGCGTATCTGTGCAGCGGCGTGACGAGCGTGTTCGACGTAGGCGGCTACCCATGGACGCTCGGCATGGCGCGCGATCACGAGCGCGCCCTCGACGCGCCGCGCGTCACCGCCGCCGGTCCGCTGCTCTCGACGAAGGACCATTGGCTCAACACGGCGGTCGAGCGGCAGTTCATCTACATGCGGGATGATTCCATCATTCGGGCCGGCGTGCGCGCGCTCGCGCGCGACGGGGCACGCGCGATCAAGGTGTGGTACCTGGAGGTGCCCGACTCCCTGCAGGCGTCGATGCGCGCGCGCCTGATGACGGCCGGCGACGAAGCGCGCCGCGTCGGACTCCCGCTGATCGTGCACGCCACGCAGCTCGCGCGCGCCAAGGAGGCGCTGCGCGCCGGCGCACGCGTGCTCGTGCACAGCGTGGCGCCGGAGGATATCGACGATGAGTTCATCGCGCTCGCTCGTGCGAACGGCGCGATCGTGATCCCGACGCTGACGGTGCTCGAGGGCTACGCCGATGTGTACGCGGGCCGCTCGCCTGCCGCGCGCTATCCCCTGGCGTGCGTGGACCGCGTGACACGCGCGCATCTCGAGACGGTGCTCCCCGACTCGCTGCGCGCAGCACGGCTCGCCCGCATGCGTAGCGGGATGTTGGACAGCATCTTTCACGCGACCGAGCGGAACGTGCGGCGCATGCGGACGGCGGGGATCCCGATCGCGATGGGCACCGATGCCGGGAATCCCGGCACCGCGGCGGGGCCGAGCGTCTATCGGGAGATGGAGGCGCTCCAAGCGGCCGGCATGCCGGCGGCAGAGGTCTTCGCATCGGCCACGCTCGTCGCGGCGCGCGCGATGGGGCGCGAGGGCGACCTGGGCGTGCTGGACGCGGGGCGCGCCGCGGACCTCGTGGTCTGGGAGGCCGATCCCTCGGCCGACATCACGAACGCGCGGCTCGTACGGTTGGTCATGAAGGGCGGTGCGCTCTATGGGCGCGCCGAGTTGCTGCCGAAGTAGAGTACCTCGAGCTATCGTCCGCGCGCCACTCACTCCGACACCCCCCTCCGCCCATGCGCCCCTTCGTCGCCACACTGATCGGTGGTTCCTTGCTATTTTTGCTCGCCGCGCCCGTCGTCGCTCAAAAGCCGGCGTCACGCCCGGCCACACGCCCGGCCACACGCCCAGCTACGCTGCCGGCCACGCGGCCGCTACCCCCATCCGATCGCGTGCCGACGCTCGTCGTCTTCATCACGGTGGATCAACTGCGCGAGGACTACTTCACGCGCTACGCGTCCCAACTCACCGGCGGGCTGGGCCGCCTCGCGCGGGGCGGCGCTTTCTTCACGAATGCGATGCTCGACTACGCGACCACCGAGACCGCACCGGGGCACGCGACCGGCATGTCGGGGCGCTTTCCGCGGAGCACCGGCATCGTGAGCAACACCCTCGGCGTGTACGATCCGCAGGCGCCGGTGATCGGCAGCACGACGACGTTCGCGTCGCCCTTCCGCTTTCGCGGCGGCACCCTCATCGACTGGTTGCGCATCAAGGATGCCCGCTCGAGCGCGCTCTCGGTGTCGCGGAAGGACCGGGGGGCGATCCTCCCGCTCGGCCGCGCGCATCAGGGCGCCTACTGGTACGATCCGGCGAGCGGGGCCTTCACCACGAGCACGTACTACGCCGACACGCTTCCGACGTGGCTGCGCACGTACAACGCGCGACGCGTGCCGGCGAGCTACGCCGGCGCCGTCTGGCAACCGCTCCTGCCGGATTCGGCGTATGCGGAGCCCGACAGCGTGGTCTGGGAGAACTTCGGCAGCAACTTCGTCTTTCCCCACCCCCTGCCGGCGGATACCGCGGCCGCGGTACTCGGGCTCGCCGAGATGCCGTTCATGGATGAGGTGACGCTGCAAGTGGCGCTCACCGGCATGAAGAACATGAACCTGGGTGCCGGGACGTGGACCGACGTGCTTGCGATCTCGCTCTCCACGACCGACCAGATCGGGCACCGGTACGGTCCGGACTCACGCGAGATGCACGATCAGATCCTGCGACTCGACCGCGCGCTCGGCGCTTTCATGGATTCGCTCTATGCGGTGCGCGACCCCACGCGCGTGGTGATCGCGCTCACGGCCGACCACGGCATCGCGCCGATCCCGGAGCTGTACACCGCGACGAACCACAAGCCCACACAGCGCGTGGACCTCGCGAGTGTCGCCAAACGCTACCAGCAGGCGCTGATGGCGCGCGGCGCGGATCCGGTGGACTTCGCCTTCTCCGAGGCGATGCTCTCCATCCGCCGCGCTTCCCTCGAGCGCGCGGGCGTCAATGTGGATTCCGTCGAGCGTGCCTTCCGGACCGAGATCCGCGCGATGCCGGGGGTAGCGCGCGTGGACCGGTTGGCCGACCTGCCAAAGGACACGGCACGCGATCCGATCGCGCGCCGGTGGTACCACTCCGTGCCGCCGGACTTTTCGGTGGAGCTGGTGGTGACGCTGCAGCCCTTCTCGGTGTGGGGCACGTATGCGCCGGGCATCCACGGCTCCCCGTACGACTACGACAACCAAGTGCCGGTGATCTTCTACGGCGCGGCGTTCAAGGCGGGGCAGTATCGCACGCCCGCGCGCGTGGTGGACATGGCGCCGACGCTCGCGTGGGTCACGGCGACGGTGCCCGCCGAGCGCGTGGACGGGAGCGTGCTGTGGAGCGTGCTCAAGTGAGCACGGCCGGGCTCGGCCTCGGCAAGGACGTCAATGCGGCGAGCGAATGACCGCTAGCGGTCGGGCGCCCGGATTGCGGGCGCTGCATCAGGCGTTCGATGACGCGCGCTTCGGGCCATCGCGGACGCTCAACTTGCGGAACGCCCTCCCGACGGCACGCCAGGCGGTGGTGCGCACCGAGGCGTGGCTGCGCGAGCGACAGGCGAGCCGCGCGGGGGAACTTCTCATCATCACGGGGCGGGGGAATAAGAGCGACGGCGGCGTGTCGCCCGTCCGCACGGCGATCGTGCGGTTGCTGGCGTCGTTGCGGCGCCGCGGGATCGTCGCGTCGGTGGCCGAGCACACGCCGGGCTCCTTTGTGGTGACGCCGGCGCCGTTGAGCGCGTTGCGCGAAGCGGCACGGCGTCAGCGCGAGCCGAACGCGGCCGCGCTCGCAGACCCGGTCGCGCTCGCGGCGCTCGAGCCCGCGACCCGTCTCATCCTGCGTCATGTGGCGCAGCGGGCGCTCGAAGCGCTCGGCGTCACGGATCCCACGCGTTTCCTCCAGCGGGAGATGCTCGAGCAGTTCTCGCTCGTCGCGCCGGGGATCCCCGACGGCCCCGATCGCGAGGCGCGATTGCGCGCGGCGCTCGAGGCGTTGCTCCTCGATTACGACGATGCGTGACCGGCGCCGCGCGTCGGCGCGCGTCCGCTCTGCTCCGATCCCGTTGCACCCGCTTTCTTCTCTCTTCCCCCTTCCTCGAATGATTCGATCCAACGTGCGCCTCGCTCTGCTCACGCTCACGATCTCCGCCACCGCGGCACTCGCCTTGGCGCAACAGGACACGCTGACGGGCTACACGCCGTCGGCGGCGACACGCGAGCGGACGCTCGAAGCGAGCACCGCGGCGCACGCGGCCGCCGACACGGCCCGGGCGCACTCGCGCGCGCTGTCGCGCACGACACACATCGCCGGCACGCCGGCGCAGGCGCGTACGCGCGACTACGTGCTCGCGGCAATGAAGGGCTGGGGGATGGAGACCGAGGTCCGCGAGTATCTGATCTGGATGCCGCACACGGTGGTGATGCAGGTGTGGCGCGTGGCGCCCGACACACTCGCGCTGAACCTGGCCGAAGGCGCCGTGGCGCAGGACACCACGTCATGGGCCGAGCCGGAGGCGGTGATCGCCAACGGCTACAGCGGCACGGGCGACGTAACGGGGCTGGTGGTCTACGTGAACTACGGACTGATCGAGGACTACGAGCAGCTCGACTCGATGGGCGTGTCGGTGAAGGGAAAGGTCGCGATCGCGCGCTACGGACGCTCCTTCCGCGGCATCAAGGCGCGCGAGGCCGAGAAGCACGGCGCGGTGGGACTCATCCTCTACAGCGATCCGGCGGACGATGGGTTCGCGCGCGGTGATGTGTACCCGGCGGGCCCGATGCGGCCGTCGCAGGGGGTGCAGCGCGGCAGCGTGATGAACGACGATGGCGATCCGAGCACGCCGGGCTATCCGAGTAAGGCCGGTGCGGTGCGCATCCCGGTGGATCGGATGCACGTGCCGCACATCCCGGTGATCCCGATGTCGTACGGGAACGCGACGCAACTGCTCCGCGGGCTGCGCGGCGCGAACATCCCGCAGGCGTGGCAGGGGGGACTGCCCTTCCGCTACCACGCGGGGCCGGGCCCGGTGGCGGCGCACGTCGTCGTGCACTCCGATACGGCGACGGCGGCCTACAAGAAGATCTGGGATACCTTCGGCATCGTGCGCGGCGCCGATCTCCCGGACCAGCTCGTGATCATCGGCGGCCACCGCGACGCGTGGGGGCCGGGGACGAACGACAACGTGAGCGGCACCGTGAGCGTGCTCGAAGCGGCGCGCGCCGTGATGATGGAAGTGAAAGCGGGGCACCGTCCGCGGCGCACGATCCTCTTCGCGACGTGGGACGCCGAGGAGTGGGGGCTGATCGGCTCCACGGAGTACGTGGAGGACGACTCGCTGCGGCTGCTGCGCGGCGCGGTCGCGTACTTGAATCAGGACTCGCCGGCCTCCGGCTCGACCGTCGGCGGTGGCGGCTCACCGTCGCTCCGCTCGACGCTGCGCGACGTCATGGCGCACATCGCGGACCCGAGCGGCGCCGGCTCGGTGTACCAAGTGTGGCGGCAGCAGACGAAGGTCGCCGACAGCGCGCAGCCGCCGATGGGCAATCCCGGCGGCGGCTCGGACTTTGCGGGCTTCTACAACCACCTCGGCATCCCGATCTCGGACTGGGGCTTCGGAAATCCCGGGGGCGTGTACCACTCGCTGTACGACTCGTATCACTGGATGACGACCTTCGGCGATACGTCGTACCGGTATCACGCCACCGCGGCGAAGATCGGCGCGGTGATGGTGCTGCGCATCGCGAACGCGGAGATCTTGCCGTACGACTACCAGGAGTATGCGCGCGCGATGCGCGTCTTCCTGCCGGCGCTGGACAGCGCGCTGGCGAAGAAGGGGTGGGCGCAGAGCGACACGGCGCTCGCGGGGGCGATCGACCGCTTCGCCCGCGCCGCGGCGGCCTTTGTGGTGGTGCGCGATTCCGCGCTCGCTCGCGGAGCCCTGTCGCGCGAGGCCGCGGCGCGCGCGAACGCCGCGCTCCTGCGCGTGGAGCGGGCGCTCACCCGGCCGGAAGGACTCAAGACGCGCCCGTGGTTCCGGAACCTGATCTACGCGGCGGACGAGAACAACGGCTACGCCGACATCATCTTCCCGTCGGTGCGCGAAGCGCTGCGCAGTGGCGATCGGTCGCTCACCGAAAAGGAGATCGCGGACCTCGCGTCGCGCTTCGACGCGGCGGCGCGCGGAGTAAATGACGCCGCGGTGGCGCTCCGCTAGCGGAGCGGGAGGTCAGCGCGGGAAACCGCCGACGGCGCCGACCGTGCCAACCGCGGCGATCGACAGCGCGACGCTGATAAAGGCTCCGAGCACCGTCCCCGGCTTGCGGCGCGCGGGGGGCGGCGGCACCGGGCGCGGCGGCTCGGCGATGATCGGAATGATGCCGGGGCGCGGCGTGCGCGGCGTGCGGCGCTCGTCGGCGAGGTCGACTTCCCGATCGATGCGACGTTCGAGGTCACTGCGCGATCCCCGTGGGCCGGAGGACCGTGGATCCTTGGCGCGTCGCGCCGGTCGCCGGCGGGGGCGCTTCGCGAGATAGGCGCGTGGCACGGTGGAGCCGGCGAATGCGGCCGCCGGCGTCTCCGAGGCGCCCCGGCGTCGCGTGACGGTCACGATGTGGCGCGCGACCGCTCCGTGCGGGAACTCGCGGATCACGGCGTGGGACAGCTCGGGGAGCACCACGACGGGCGGCAGCGATGCGTGCGCCGCCGCGGCGACCGGCGCGGCGACCACCGGCACGATGGCCTCCGTGAACGTCGCTCGGATCCATGTGGGAGCGGGCGCCGGCGCCTGCCGCTGCGCCGGTGCCGGAGCCGGCATCGGCGCGACGCGCGGCACCGGACGCGGCTCTTCCCATGGCAACGGCAGGACGAGCTCCACCTCCACCGAGGGATCGACCACTGCATCGCGCGAACGCGGCGGCTCGAGCGCCATCAGCTCGCGCCGCTCATCGCGCCCTCCCACGGCATCCCCGACCGCGCTGCACGCGCAACCGATGTGCGGCGCGAGGTCGAGCAACACGGGGTCACGCGCGATCAGCCGGTCGGCGAGCGCCGCGAGCGGATCGTCCACCGACAGCTCCGCGATCACTCGGCCTCTCGCGGAACCGCGCAGCGCATCATCGCTCGGTGCGCCGCCGGGCATCGAGAGCGAGCGCCGGCGGTCGGGAGGGATCACGCTCTCGAAGAGCTGCGGCTGCGCGGCGGGACTCACGCCGCGGTCGCGGCAGAGCGCGAGCAACTCGGTGGGCATCAGCTGCGCGTCGATGGCGGGGTCGTGCGCGCCGGGGCAGGTGCCCGCGTACGTGATGTGAAGGGTGCGCGCGCCGTATGCGGAGCGCAGGTAGCGGGCGACGGCCACCGGCGGCGCGACGAGCGAGATTATCCACGGAGCGAGGTCGCTCCCGGCGCGAAGGAGCCGGTCGCGCACGCGCGGGCAGATGCAGAGGATCGCGGGCTCCTCGCCGCGTTCCGCGAGATCGCGCAAACAGGCTCCGGCGACGAGCTCGTCGCCCCAGCTCGCGGGGAACACGGACGCGAAGCCGAGTCGCTGGCAGGCGTGCGCGAGCTGCACCGGCGTCGCGGGGAGCGCCGCGAACACGGCATCGGCGCCGAGGATGATGACCGGCGGGACCGTCGGCGAGACGACCGCGGCCCGCGGCATCACGGGGACGAGGAGTGGAGGATCACTTCGAAAGGTGCCATGAAGTGGGGTGTCGTGTCCAGCCGCCGATCCGCGCCATCTTCCCCTCGGTGGAGCCGGCGCGCTATCGTGAGGCAGCGGCGGTAGGCCGGCCCTTCCAGTGGAGCGATCGCGTGTGATCGAGTCGGTGGTGGTGCGGGTGCCGGGCTCGACATCCAATCTGGGCGCAGGCTTCGATTGCGTCGGGATGGCGGTGGACCGGTGGCTGACCGTCACCGCGCGCCGGGACGCGTCGGGGAGCGCGACGCCGCGTGTGGTGCGCCACGGCACGCTCGAGACGCTCGCCGCATTGCGGCCGGAGCGGGACACGATCTTCGCCGGATTCAAGGCCGCGTGCACGGCGGCGGGAGCGGCGACACCCGGCGGCTTGATCTTCGAAGCGGGCTCCGAGATCCCGGTGGCGCGCGGGATCGGATCGTCGGCCGCCGCCGCAGTGGCGGGGGCGGCGATCGCGAACGCGATGCTCGCGCTCCGGCTGGACGCGCGCACGCTCGCGGGCGTCTGCGCGGTACTCGAGGGGCACGCGGACAATGTGGCGCCCTCGGTGTACGGGGGCGCGGTGCTCGCGCTCGACGGCGATCCGATCATCGTGTCGGCGCTCGACGTGCATCCGTCGCTCGTCTTCGTGTTCGTCGTGCCCGACTTCGCGGTGGAGACCAAGCGCGCCCGCGCCGCGCTGCCGAACGTCGTGCCGCACGTGACGGCGGTGCAGGCGGCGGCGCGGAGTGCCGCACTCGTGCGCGGGCTCGCGACGGGAGAGCCGGCGCTCCTCGCCGCCGCGCTGGATGACGTGCTCCACGTGCCCCACCGCCGGGCGCTCGTGCGCGGCTACGACGCCGTGACCGCCGCCGCGGCGAGTGCGGGCGCGTTCGGCGCGACGCTCAGCGGGTCGGGATCCTCGATCGTCGCGGTCGCGCGCGCGGACGAGGCGGCCGCGGTGGAAGCGGCGATGGCCGCCGCGTGGCAGGCGAAGGGCGTGGTCACCGAGACCTTCCACACCGGCCGGCGGGTGCGTGGCTACGAAGTGCAATCGGTGGTGGAGTCGGCGCGGCAGTGGCCCGGGTGACTTCCGGCGCGCGTTATCTTCCGTCATGACCCACGCCGCCCCACCCGCCCCCAATTCGATGCGGCGCCGCCTCGCCGACCTCCCCGAGCTCGCGCCCGAGGAGGCGCTGCGCTACAGCCGGCATCTGCTGTTGCCGCAAGTGGGCGCCGAAGGACAGCGCCGCCTCAAGGCGGCGCGCGTGCTCCTCATCGGCGCGGGTGGGCTGGGATCGCCGGCGGCGCTCTATCTCGCCGCGGCGGGGGTGGGGACGATCGGTCTCGTTGACAATGACGCGGTGGAGGTCACCAATCTGCAGCGTCAGGTGCTGCACGGGACGTCGGACATCGGGCGCGCGAAGCTCGATTCCGCGCGCGACCGCCTCGCGGACCTCAATCCGTTCGTCACCGTGGAGCGGCACGAGCTGCGGCTCATGTCGGCGAACGCGCTGGAACTCGTGCGCGCGTATGACATCGTGGTGGATGGGAGCGACAATTTCCCGACGCGCTATCTCGTGAGCGATGCGTGCGTGCTCGCCGGACGGCCGAATGTCCACGGCAGCGTGTTCCGCTTCGATGGACAAGCGAGCGTGTTCGGCACCGCCGACGGGCCCTGCTACCGGTGTCTCTTCCCGGAGCCGCCGCCACCGGGCACGGTGCCGGGCTGCGATGAAGGCGGCGTGCTCGGCGTGCTGCCAGGGCTGATCGGCACGATCCAGGCGACGGAGACGCTCAAGCTGATCCTCGGTGAAGGGGAGCTACTGGTGGGGCGGCTGCTCCTGGTGGATGCGCTCCGGATGACCTTCCGCACGCTGAAGTTCGCGCGGGATCCCGCGTGCCCGGCGTGCGGCACGCGCACGCTGCGCGACCTGATCGACTACGAGGCGTTCTGCGGTGTAGGGGCGACCGCGGACCCGGTGCCGGAGATCGAGCCGCGCGCGCTCGCGGAGCGCGTCGCCGCTGGCACGCCGCCGCTCCTGCTCGATGTGCGCGAGCCGCGCGAGTGGGAGCTCGCGCGCATCGTCGGCGCGCGGCTCGTGCCGCTCGCGACGCTGAACTCGGCGATAGAGCGGCTCGAGCGCGACGCGGAGATCGTCGTCTACTGCAAGACGGGAGGGCGCAGCGCGCAGGCGGCGCGCCGGTTGCGCGACGCCGGATTCACGCGGGTGTGGAACCTGGCGGGGGGGATCCGCCGCTGGAGTGAGGACGTGGACGCGTCGGTGCCGAAGTACTGAGATTGAGATCGAGCGCGCTCCCTTACGTGGCCGCTGGCGCGGCGGCGCTCGCGGCCGCGCGATGGTGGTATCCGCGCGCGCTGGAGCGCGCGACGGCGGCGCGGCTCCCCGTCGGTCCCGACGGGATCATCCTCGGCGCGGAACCGATCGCGCTCGACGGGCCGACGGATCGCGGCGTTCTCCTGCTGCACGGATTCGGTGACACGACGCAGAGCGTGCAAGCGCTCGCGTGCGCATTGCACGCGCGCGGCTACACCGTCCGCGCGCCCCTCCTCGCCGGACACGGGCGCACGTTGGCTGAATTCGCGGCGGGCGACGCGGAGGCGTGGATGACGGGGGCGCGCGTCGCCCTG
>JAYUMO010000084.1:0-6229 GCA_043762555.1 Gemmatimonadaceae bacterium
CGCACGACGCCGCTCACCGAATAGAGCCGCCCCAGCGCGCGGGTGGCGCGCTCGAGGTCGCCACCCGCCACCGCGCGACGGATGAGCGTGGAGCTCACCGGGCGGCCGTCGTCCATCGTCACCGCCTCCACGACCTCCACCCCGAAGCCGCGCTCGGCGCCGAGCCGGCGGAGCACCTCCACATCCCCCGCCCGCCCCCGGCCGAAGCCGTGATCGTAGCCGATCACGAGCTCGCGCATGTGGAAGCGGCGGCGCAGCACCTCCTCCACGAACTGCGCCGCGCTGTGGCGCTGGAGCGCGACGGTGAACGGGACGATCGCCATGTAGCTGATGCCGCTCTCGGCGACGACCTCCACCTTTTCCTCGCCCACCGAGAGCAGCGGGGGCGCCGCCGCCTTGTTCACGATCTCGAGCGGGTGCGGTTCGAAGGTGACGAGCACGCTCGCGAGCCCGGTGGCGCGCGCCCGCGCCGCGATGCGGCCGAGCACGTCCCAGTGGCCCCGGTGCACGCCGTCGAAGGTGCCGACGGTGACGACGGTGCCCGGCGCGTCGGGGGGAAGCCCCGAGTCCTTCCACCCCGCGAAGCGCTCAGGCGTCACGCATCACCACGCGCGGTCGCCAGCGGTCGCCCTCGCGCTCCGCGACCGCCACGAGCGCGCCCGCCGCATCGGTGAGCGCAGCGCGCGCGGCATCGCCGGGGAGCTCGGCGTGGACCGCCATGCCGTGGACCACGCGCGCGAGCCGCGCCTCGTCGAGCGCCGCCGCCGGGAGGGACTCGACGGCCTCGCGCGGCGCTCGGAGCGCGACGCCGCCGCGTTGGAGCGCCTCGAGCGAGATCGCGCGGTCGACGCGGAACACGCCGGCGCGAACGCGGCGGAGCGCGGCGAGATGGGCCGCGCTCCCCGCGGCGCGACCCAGGTCGCGCGCGAGCGCGCGGATGTACGTCCCGCCCGAGCAGGTGATCGTGACCTCGAGGTCGGGGGCGCGCCACGCGCGCAGCGCCCACGCGTGCACCGTGACGCGCGCGGGCGCGAGGACGAGTGGCGCGCCGCGGCGCGCGGCGTCGTAGGCCCGTTCCCCGGCCACCTGCTTCGCGGAGTACGCCGGCGGCAGCTGGTCGATGGCGCCGGTGAGCGCGGGGAGCGCGGCGCGCACGGCGCTCTCCGAGGGGAGCGGCGCGCTCGCGAGCGGGGCACCCGTGCGATCGTCGGTGTCGGTGGCGCTGCCGAAACGCACCGTCGCCTCGTACTCCTTGGGCTCGTCGTCGAGATACGGCAGCAGGCGCGTCGCCCGGCCCGTCAGGAGCACGAGCAGTCCGGTGGCGAAGGGATCGAGGGTGCCCGCGTGCCCGATGCGACGGAGGCCCAGCGCGCGCCGTGCGATCGCGACGACATCGTGCGACGTGATCCCGGCCGGCTTGTCCACCAGCAGCAGGCCGTCAGTCGAGGCCATCCTCGTCCGGCGGCGGCGCCTGCCCGTCTTTGACCCGCGTGAGCAGCGTCTCGATGCGCGCGGCGCGCTCGACGCTCGGGTCGTACCGGAAGGCGATCTGCGGGGCGAAGCGGAGCTGCAGCACCTTGGCCAGTCGCGTGCGCACGGCGGGCGCGATCGCGGTGAGCCCCTCGAGCGTCTCCTTCCGCTCGGTGTCGGAGCCCATCACGCTCACGAACACCTTCGCGTGCCGGAGATCGCGCGTGACGTCGACCGCCGTGACGGTGACGAAGCCGACGATGCGCGGATCCTTGACGCCACCGGTCAACACGGTGGCGACCTCTTCCCGGATCGCCTCCGCGACACGGTCGGCACGTCGGTTGTCGTGTGCCATGCTCCTCCCCCCTGGGCCGGTCGCGCCGCGCGCGCCGCCCTCGCCGGTGTCGCTAGAGCGTGCGCGCGACCTGCTCGGTGCGGTAGCACTCGATCCGATCGCCGACCTTGAGGTCGTTGAAATTCTCGACGCCGATGCCGCACTCGAAGCCGTCGCGCACTTCCTTCACGTCGTCCTTGAAGCGGCGGAGCGACCCGATGACCCCGTCGTAGACCTGCACGCTGTCGCGCACCACGCGCACGCGGCCGGTGCGATTGATCACGCCGCTCCGCACCATGCAGCCCGCGATGACGCCGGCCTTCGGTACCTTGAACAGCTGCAGCACCTCCGCGTCGCCGAGCACGATCTCCTTCTCCTCCGGGGCCAGGAGGCCGGAGAGCGCGGCGCGTACGTCGTCCACCGCCTCGTAGATGACGCGGTACAGCTTGATGTCCACGCCCTCGCGATCGGCGGCTGCGCGCGCGTTGGTGTCGGGGCGAACGTGGAAGCCCACGATGATCGCGCCCGAGGCCTTCGCGAGCAGGATGTCGCTCTCGGTGATCGCGCCCACGCCCCGATGCACGACCTCCACCATCACCTCGGCGGTGGTGAGCTGCGCGAGCGCGTCGGCCAACGCTTCGGCCGGACCGCCCTGGTCCGCCTTGATGAGCAGCCGCAGATGGCGCTGTTCGTCGGTCTGCGTCTGCGCCATGAAATCCTCGAGCGACACGAGCGCGCCGCGCGTCGTCCGGCGGCTCTTCGCCTCGCGGTCGAGGCGCTGGCGCCGCTGGGCGACGTCGCGCGCGTCGGCGGCGTCCACCACGACGAGCAGCTGGTCGCCCGCCATCGGCACGCCTTCGAAGCCGAGCACCTGCACCGGGATCGCGGGTCCCGCGGTCTTCACCACGCGCCCGCGCTCGTCGAGCAGCGCGCGCACGCGCCCGGAGAACATGCCGCAGATGAAATCGTCGCCCACCTTGAGCGTGCCGCTCTGCACGAGCACCGTGGCCACCGGGCCCTTCCCCGGATCCAGCTGTGCCTCGATCACCGTGCCGCTCGCGCGCTTGTTCGGGTTCGCCTTGAGCTCGAGCAGCTCGGCCTGGAGCAGGATCTGTTCGAGCAGCTCGCTCACGCCGGTCCCCTTCTTGGCCGAGACCGCGGTCGCGAGCGCCGTGCCGCCGAACTCCTCGAGCACCACGCCGTGCTGCAAGAGATCGGAGCGCACCTTTTGCACGTTGGCCTGCGGCAGGTCGATCTTGTTGATCGCGACCACGATCGGCACGCCCGCGTTCTTGGCGTGGGAGATCGCCTCGATCGTCTGCGGCATCACCTGATCATCGGCGGCGACCACGAGCACGACGATGTCCGTCACCTGCGCGCCGCGGGCGCGCATCGCGGTGAACGCCTCGTGGCCCGGCGTGTCGAGGAAGGTGATCGACTTCCCGTTCGGCAGCGACACGTGATACGCGCCGATATGCTGCGTGATCCCTCCCGACTCGCCGGCGACGACGTTCGCCTTCCGGATGTGGTCGAGCAGCGAGGTCTTGCCATGGTCCACGTGGCCCATGATCGTGACCACCGGCGGGCGCGGCACGAGGTCCTCGGCCGCCTCCGCGGGCTCCTCGATCTCGGCTTGCGCCACCTGATACTCGGCCTCGCGCACCGCCTGGAAGCCGAACTCGCTCGCGATCAACTCGATCTGATCGAAGTCGAGCCGTTGATTGATCGTCACCATCAGGCCGAGATTCTTGAACGCGAAGGCGACGATCTGCGTCGCCGGCACCTTCAGGATCGCGCCGAGCTCACTGACGGTGATGAACTCGTTGACGCGCACCGTGGTGCGCTCGCGTTCCGCCTCGGCGGCGCGCTGCGCCTCCACTTCCTCGCGGTATGTCGGCTCCTCGGAGCGCCGCGGGCCACGCCGCGCGGGCGCGCCGCGGATGGCGGTCATCGTCTTGGAGATGTTCGCCGTCACCGCTTCCTGGTCCACGGCGCCGCGCTTCCCCTTCTTGCCGCGCTTGCCGCCGCGCTTGTCGTCGCGGCGCGGCGGCATGCCCGTGGCGATGGAGCTGGGCGCCCCGGAGGCGACCGGACGCGCCGGATACGGCGCGCCCGACGCGATCGGCCTCGGCCGCGGCGGACCCGGCACGATCGGCCGTGGGCGCTGCCACTCGGGTGCCGCGGGGGTCGAGTGCGTGGAGTGGGTGGAGTGCGTCGTGGCGGCGGCGGGCCGTTCGATCCGTGGGTCGGACTCTCGCGGCGGCATCGACCGCGTGCTCGAGGCTGCGGCCGCGCGATCGTGCTCCGGCGGCTCGGCGTGCGCGGGCAGATCGGCGAACACCGGCGGCGGCGGTCTGGTCGCCGCGGCAACGGCCGCGGCAACGGCCGCGGCCTCCGCCGCGCTCTCGGCCGCCTGCGCGGCGACGGCCGCACCGGCCTCGATGTCCGCTTTGGTACGGCGACGGCGCTTGGCCGCTTCCGCCACCGGGGCGACCGGCGCCGGCTCGGGCTCGGGCTCAAGAGTCTTCTTGGCGCTCTTGGCGGTTTTCGCGCTCTTGCCGGCCGCCTTCTTCGCGCTGGCGGTGGGCTCGGCGGGCGCGGACGCGGCGCTCGCGCCCCGTCGGCGGCGCGCCGGCGCGGCGGCCGGCTTCTCCTGCCGGGCGCGCTTCTCGCGCTCCCAGCGCGCCCGCAGCCGCGCGATGTGGTCGTCGGCGAGCTGGCTGAGATGACTGCGCACGGGCACGTCCATCGACCGGAGCATCGAGATGAGCTCGTCGTTGGAGATGCCGAATTCGCCGGCGAGATCGTGTACGCGAAGCTTGATCAAGATCGGATCTTCCTCCCTCGGGGCTCCACCGAGCCGGTTGCCATGACCGCGCGAATACCGCGCGCGAGATCATGGTCCACGATCCCTACCGCGGCCGCACTGTCCCGTCCCACCGCCGCGCCGAGCGTCGCGGCCGGCGGCCCTTCCACTACCCAGATTCCCTTCGCCCGCAGCAGCGGCAGCACCTTCTTGCGACTGTGCGCCGACGCATCCGGCGCCACCACCGCCAGCGCGAGCCGTCCGCGCTGCGCCGCCATCCGCACTTGCTCGACTCCCACCACCGCGCCGCGTCCGCGCACGCCGAGTCCGATCAACCCGAGCAACTTTCGCTGGCGCAGCGCGTCGGTCACGCCGGCGTCGCGCCCTCCGGGGGCGCCGCATCCTCGCCCGCCTCGGCGCCGCCATCCTCGGTGGTCAACTCATCGATCAGCGCCATGATCCGATCGGCCTCCTCCGGCGCGATGCCGGGGAGGCGAACGAACGCCTCGCGCTCCAGGTCCATGATGTCGTTCAACGTCTTGTAGCCGGCCTCCTCGAGCACCGCGATCGTCGCCGGGCCGAGGCCTTCGATCTCGGAGAGGCGAACGTCCACCGACGCCTCCTCCTCGGGCAGCGGCGCGAAGAGCGGCGTGTCGCCGCCGCGCTCCAGCCACTCGCGGCTCGAGTAGAGGTCGATCTTCCAGCCCGTGAGCTCGGACGCGAGGCGCACGTTCTGGCCATTGCGTCCGATCGCGAGCGAGAGCTGATCGTCGTCCACCACCGCCTGGATCGTCTTCGCCACCGCATCGCTGAACACGCGCGCGACGCGCGCCGGGGCGAGCGCGAGCTTCGCGAAGCGTTCCGGATCGGAGGACCAGGGGACGATGTCGATGCGCTCGCCGCTGAGCTCGTTCACCACTGCCTGCACGCGCGAGCCCTTGAGGCCGACGCAGGCGCCCACCGGATCGATCGCGTCATCCTTCGAGAAGACGGCGATCTTGGTGCGGCTGCCCACCTCACGCGCCGTAGCGCGGATGTCCACGATCCCCTGCTGGATCTCCGGCACCTCGAGCTTGAAGAGCGCGACCACGAACAAGCCGTCGGCGCGACTCAGGATGAGGCGCGGACCCTTGGGGGTCTCCTCGATGCGCTTGAGCACCGCGCGGATCGGCTCGCCCTGGTGATAGTGCTCGCGATGATTCTGCTCGCGGTAGGGGATGATCGCCTCCGCCTCGCGGAACTTGTTGAGCATCACCACGAGCTTGCCGCGCTCGATCTGCTGCACCTCGCCGGAGAGGAGCTCGCCCACGCGATCGGTGAACTCGTCGCGGATGCGGGTGCGCTCGCGCTCGCGGACGCGCTGGATGATCCGCTGCTTGGCCGCCTGGGCCGCCGAGCGACCGAAGTCGGCGAAGTCCACGGGCTCCTCGAGCACGTCGCCGGGCTCGAAGCCCTCGTCGTAGATCCGCGCTTCGTCGAGCGAGACCTCCCGGCTCGGGTCGGTCACCTCCTCCACCACCGCGCGCAGCCGCGTGATCTTGATCTCGCCGGTCTCCTCGTCGATCTTGACCTCGGCCTGCACGGTGGGGCCGTACTTCTTCGCGAGCGCGGCGAGAATC
>JAYUMO010000085.1:0-3774 GCA_043762555.1 Gemmatimonadaceae bacterium
CAGCATGCGCTTCTCGTTGCGCAGGATGACCTCCGGCGCCCGGTGCACGATGAGCTTCTGCAGCCGGTTGTTCCGGTTGATCACGCGGCGGTAGAGATCGTTCAGGTCCGACGTCGCGAAGCGGCCGCCATCCAGCGGCACGAGCGGGCGCAGATCGGGCGGGATGACCGGGATCACATCCAGGATCATCCACTCGGGGCGATTGCGGGTGCCGCCGGCGTCGCCCGAGTTGCGGAAGGCATCCATCACCTTCAGCCGCTTGAGCGTCTGCTTCTTGCGGTGCTGCGACGTCTCGTCGGGCACCGACGCGCGGAGCTCCTCGCTCACCGTATCGACGTCGAGCTGCTTGAGCAGCTCGCGCACGGCCGGCGCGCCGATGTCGGCGTGGAACTCATCGTCCTTCTCGGCCTTCGCCTTCTCGCGAAGCGCCAGGTACTCGTCCTCGTCCAGGAGCTGGTTCGGCAACACTTCCTGGCTCCCCGGATCGATGACGACGTAATTCGTGTAATAGATGATCTTCTCGAGATCGCGGAGCGTGATGTCGAGCAGATTCCCCATCGGGCTCGGCAGCGTCTTGAAGAACCAGATGTGCGCCACCGGCACGGCGAGCTCGATGTGCCCCATCCGCTCGCGGCGCACGCGGCTGAGCGTGACCTCCACGCCGCAGCGGTCGCAGATGACGCCGCGGTAGCGGATGCGCTTGTACTTGCCGCAATGGCATTCCCAGTCCTTCACCGGACCGAAGATGCGCTCGCAAAAGAGTCCATCCTTCTCCGGTTTGAACGACCGGTAGTTGATGGTCTCCGGCTTGGTCACCTCGCCCCACGACCACCATGTGCGGAGGCCGGACATCTCGAGCCGCTCGCGCTCCTTCGTGTCCCGTGGCCCGCGGATCTCCTCGGGCGACGCGATGCGGATCTGGATGAAGTCGAACGTCGCGCTGCGCTGGTCGCGCACGCTGCGGAAGTCGATCATTGTCTACTCCTCTCCGTTGCCGTTGCCGTTCGGTCCATCCTCGCCGGTGACGCCGAGCTTCACCCAGATGCCGAGCGCTTGCAGCTCCTTCACGAGCACGTTGAAGGACTCGGGGATACCCGGGTCGGGCAAGTTCTGCCCCTTCACGATCGCTTCGTACACGCGGCTGCGACCGTTCACGTCGTCGCTCTTCACGGTCAGGATCTCCTGGAGCGTGTGCGCGGCGCCGTACGCCTCGAGCGCCCACACCTCCATTTCTCCGAACCGCTGCCCGCCGAACTGCGCCTTGCCGGCGAGCGGCTGCTGCGTGACGAGCGAGTACGGCCCGATGCTCCGCGCGTGGATCTTGTCGTCCACGAGGTGCGAGAGCTTGAGCATGTAGATCTCGCCCACGGTCACCGGGCTCGCGAAGCGCTCGCCCGTGCGGCCGTCGCGCAGCCACACCTTGCCCGCCGTGGTGAGACCGGCGAGCCGCATCAGCTCCGCCACCGCGGCGTCGACGTCGGTCTCCGACTTCGGACCGAGCATCACCGCGAGCGCCGGGAGCTCCATCGACTCGAGGATGTCCGCCGGCTCGCGGGCGCCCGCCTTCTCGAGCTGGCGGAGCGCCGAGCGGAGCTCGGCCTTCTCTTCCTTGGTCGTGTCCTCCTCCTCGATCATCGCCTCGTGCACCGACGCCTGCCGCGCCGATTCCGCGATCTCGCGATCGGCCAGCTCCTTGGCGGCGGTGGTGAGGTAGTCGCGCAGCTGGTGGAAGTGGTCGCGCGTCTCCTGCGACATCACGCGGCTGCCGAGATCGTTGAGCGTGGCCTCGCCGACGGTGACGTGGACCTCGAATTCCACGCGCGCCGGCTTCACGTCCACGAGCAGACGGCGCACGTCCTTGTCCGACAGCTCGGGCGGCGGCGTGCGCAGCTCGAGCGCGCGGCCGGCCCACTGCACGCCCGCCAGGCGCAGCAGCAGTCCGATCTCCCGTTCGTTCGCGCCCTGGAACACCGGCGTCTTCGCATAGAACCCGAGCAGGCGCGCGCACCACCCCAAATGCGTCTCGAGGATCTGACCCACGTTCATTCGGCTCGGCACGCCGAGCGGATTGAGCACGATGTCCACCGGGCGCCCGTCCGGCAGGAAGGGCATGTCCTCCTCCGGCACGATGCGCGCGACGATGCCCTTATTCCCGTGACGGCCGGCCATCTTGTCGCCCACCGAGATCTTGCGCTTCTCGGCGAGATAGACCTTTACCAGCTGGATCACGCCGGGTGGCAATTCATCGGGCTGGAGGATCTTGTCGATCCGCTCCTCGGCCTTCTCCTCGAGCCGCGCCTTTTCGCCGTTCGCCGCCTCGATCACCTCGCGGATCTTCTCGTTCGCGCGCTTCGCGTCCACGCGGAACGTCTTGAGGTCGAGCGTCGTGAGCCGAAGGTCGCGCAGGATCTCGTCGGTGAGCTTCGTCCCGGCGGGGATCGCCTCTTCCACCGTGCCACTCTTGAGCGCGAGCGCCACCGTCTGCCCGTCGAGCAGCTCCACGAGCTCCGAGTCGCGCACTTCGTTGACGCGGATCTTCTCCTCGCCCTCGACGCGCCGCACCTCGCCGATCCGCTCGCCGCGGTCCTTCTCGATCACCTGGTCGTCAATGCGCGAGAAGATCTTGACGTCGATGACGACGCCTTCCATTCCCGGCGGCACCTTGAGCGACGAGTCCTTCACGTCCTTCGCCTTCTCACCGAAGATCGCGGTGAGGAGCTTCTCCTCGGGGGAGAGCTCCGTTTCGCCCTTCGGCGTGATCTTGCCGACGAGGATGTCGCCCGGCTTCACGTGGGCGCCGATCCGGATGATCCCGCGTTCGTCGAGGTCGATGAGCGACTCCTCGGCGACGTTCGGGATCTCGCGCGTGATCTCCTCCTGCCCGCGCTTCGTGTCGCGCACGTGCAGCTCGAGCTCCTGGATATGGATGGACGAGTAGATGTCGTCCTTCACCAGGCGCTCGGAGAGAACGATGGCGTCCTCGAAGTTGTGGCCGTACCAGGGCATGAAGGCCACGGTGACGTTGCAGCCGAGCGCGAGCTGGCCGCCCTCGGTGGCGGCGCCATCGGCCAGCACTTCGCCGGCCTTCACCCGCTGACCGAGCCGGACGAGCGGACGCTGGTTGATCGCCGTGTCCTGGTTGGTGCGCCAGTACTTCTTGATCCGGTAGCGGTCGTGCTGGGTGAGGCGCGCGAGCGGGCGGTCCGCGGCGGCCTTGCCGCGCTCCACCGGTCCCGCGTCCACCACGATCTCGTCGGCCGTCACGCGCGTGACGACGCCCGAGCGGCGCGCGATGACCACCGCGCCGGAGTCGCGCGCCACCTTCTCCTCGAGCCCCGTGCCGACGAGCGGCGTGCGCGGGTTGAGGAGCGGCACCGACTGCCGCTGCATGTTCGAGCCCATGAGCGCCCGGTTCGCGTCATCGTGCTCGAGGAAGGGGATCAGCGCCGCCGCGATCGATACCAGCTGCTCCGGCGCCACGTCCATGTAGTCGATGCGATCGGGCGCCACGAGCGGCACGTCGCCCTGATGCCGGCAGAGCACGAGCTCGTCCACGAACGTCCCATCGGGATTGAGCCGCGCGTTCGCCTGCGCGATCGTCGCGTCCTCCTCGCGGTTGGCGTCGAGCCAGGCCAGCTCGCCGGACACCTTCCCGTTCTTGACCACACGGTAGGGCGTCTCGATGAAGCCGAGGTCGTTCACGCGCGCGTAGCACGCGAGCGACGTGATGAGTCCGATGTTCGGCCCTTCCGGCGTCTCGATCGGGCACATCCG
>JAYUMO010000086.1:0-6022 GCA_043762555.1 Gemmatimonadaceae bacterium
AAGACTCGGTCGTTCCGCCGGAGCAGTATCCCGAAGAGGCGGGAGACAAGCTCCGACTGCTCATCGCGGAGGTAGAAGCGATCCACGGCAGGCGCTTCGACGATGATCCGTGGATGCAGGAATATTTCAATGTGCGCTACTGGTATCACGCGGACTCGAAATACAGTCCGCGAATGCTTTCGGTGGCCGAGCGTCGCAACGCGGTGATATTCGATTCCCTCCTTCGCTCGAGCGGCACATTCATCCGGCCGGGTGAGATGGCGCGGCACCAATCAACGCCCATCACCGATTCCATGCTGCAGGGTGCCGGCTTGTACGACCTTCGACTCTTGCGCAACGAGGTCTACGCCCGACGCGGCCGCTATTTCGAAACGCTCTGGCTGCGCCGGTACTTCTACGATCGGAGTTGGTACGTGGCGCGCGAGGGGTTCTCGGACAAGGATCTCACGCCGGTCGACAAGGCGAACATTGCGACGATCGTCGATGCCGAGACGCGGATCCATCAGAGCCTCGCCGCCGCGCGGCTCGACTCCGCGGCGATCGGGAGGTTGTCATTCGAAGAATCGCGCAAGCTCCGGAATGAGATCTACGCGCGCCATGGGCGCACGTTCATCGACCCGTCGCTGCAGGGATATTTCTCCAGCCTGCCGTGGTATCACCCGAATCCGAAATTCAAGGAATCGGATCTCAACGAGGTCGAGCGGGCCAACGCCGAATTCCTGCTCGCCTACCAGGAACACGCGCGCAAGGAGATACGAAAGTACGAAGGCTGATAAGGAGTACTAGAGTCCCGCGTGACGGGACATGGGTTGGAAGAAGGGCCGGCCCCGCCGCTCGACGGGGAGGGGAGTGGAGCCAACGACTGGCCCTACTTCACGAACACGAAGTAGTGGTCGGTGATCAGGTACCCGATCGAGGGGGCCGACGGATAGGCCGCGAGCACGTGAACCTGTGAGCCGGCCACCCGACCGCCATCGTAGGCGGAGTTGAAGATCAGCGAGTCTCCCTCGCGCCGGTAGGTGAAGAAGACGCACTCATCCGGAAGGAGTGCGACGACGTTGCCGTTGGCGTCCAGCCGCTCCGGCTGCGTCGTCAGCCAAAGAGTGTCCGTCGGCTCAATGTCGAGCAGCGCGCCCCGGATCCACATGCTCGGCACCGCCGCCGCCGGATCGACCTGCACCGGGAGCCTCGACCCATCCGCGAGGCTGGCGCGGTAATGGCCCATCAGGACGAAGGGCGCGCTGCTCCCACTGCAACTCGCCGCGATGGCGATCGCGCCGGCGACGACCAGCCAGCGGACTCGTGCGATACGCGTGCGCATCTCTCCCTCTCGCGCTGAGCGCTCATCCCACTCCACTGGCGACCAAAGGGCCGCGCAAGACGCGGCGGTTGCTGCTAACTTCCCGCACCTCAGCTCTTTCGTCGGAGTGTGCTTCATGTCTGGTCGCTTCGCCCGCCTCCTGCGCACGGCAGCGATCGCGCATCTCGCGATCATGCGTGCACTCGCCCAGCAGCCATCGCCACCGGTCGCCCGCATCGTGCCGAAGGCGGACACGATGTTCGGCGATGTCCGGGTGGACAACTATCGCTGGCTGCGCAACAAGAGCGACTCCACGGTCATCGCCTATCTCGAGGCCGAGAACCGCTACACGGAAGCGATGCTCAAGCCCACGGAGGCGCTCCAGGAGCGCCTCTACGGCGAGATGCTCGGCCGTATCAAGCAGACCGACGAGAGCGTCCCGCGGCGCGATGGCGGCTACTACTACTACTCCCGCACGCTCGAGGGGAAGCAGTACCCGATCCTCTGTCGCAGGAAGGGCAAGCTCTCGGCGCCGGAAGAGATCATGCTCGACGAGAACGCGCTGGCCGCCGGCATGCGGTACTTCGCCGTCGGCAACTGGCAAGTGAGCCCCGACGGGCGACGGCTCGCCTTCCTGCTCGACAGCACCGGGGCCGAGCGCTTCACGCTCGTGGTGAAGGACCTCGCGTCGGGCGCGCCGCTCCCCGATCGCGCCACCGGCGCCAACTACAATCTTCAGTGGGCGGCGGACGGGCGCACGCTCTTCTATGGCGTGAGCGATTCCGCCGACCGGCCGCACCGCATCCTCCGCCATATGCTCGGCACGCCGCCGAGCGCGGATGTCCTGGTGGCGGAGGAGAACGATGTGCTGTTCGAGGTCGACATCGACCGCACGAAGGATCGCCGCTACCTGCTGGTGACGTACGGGAGCTTCGACAACTCGGAGGTCCGCTTCATTCCAGCGGACCATCCCTCGGCCGCACCGGTGATGATCAAGCCCCGTGGCGGCAACGTGCTCTACTCGGTCGAGCACCGCGGCGATCAGTTCGTGATCCTCACCAACGATCACGCCTTGAACTTCAAGATCGTGACCGCGCCGGTGCGCGACCCGGCGCCCGCACACTGGAAGACGCTGGTCGCCGAGCGCGACTCGGTGCTGATCGACAACATGGACGTGTTCCGGGACTACCTGGTGCTGTACGAGCGCGGCGATGCGCTCCAGCGCGTGCGCGTCATCCGCCTCCGCGATCTGCAACAGCACGAGATCGCCTTCGACGAGCCGGTGTACGGCGCCACCGGCGGCGACAACCCTCAGTTCGACGTGCACACGTTGCGCTTCATCTACAGCTCGATGATCACGCCACGCTCGGTCTACGATTACGACATGGCGACCCGCACGCGCACTCTCATGAAGCGCACCGAGGTCCCCAACTATGATCCGTCGCTGTATCGGACGGCGCGCGTCTACGCGACCGCCCCCGACGGCGTGCGCGTCCCGCTCTCCGTGCTCTACCGTGCCCCGCTGGTGCGCGACGGCCGCCGCCCCGCGCTTCTCTACGGATACGGGTCGTACGGCCTGAGCACCGACCCGACCTTCAACTCGAATGTGTTCAGCCTCGTGGATCGCGGCTACGTGTATGTGATCGCGCACATCCGCGGCGGCTCCGAGATGGGGCGCCGCTGGTACGAGGATGGCCGGCTGCTGCACAAGAAGAACACCTTCACCGATTTCGTCGCGAGCGCACAGTTCCTGGTGGACGAGCGCTACACGGCCCCCGACCGCCTCGCGATCCGCGGCGGCAGCGCCGGCGGACTGCTCATCGGGGCAACGGTCAATCTGCGCCCCGATCTCTTCCGCGCGGTGGTGGCCGACGTCCCCTTCGTGGACGTGATCAACACGATGCTCGACGCATCGATCCCGCTCACCGCGCCCGAGTGGGAGCAATGGGGGGACCCGCACGACTCCACCTATTACTTCTACATGAAGTCGTACGCGCCGTACGAGCAGGTGGGGCGCAGGGCGTACCCGGCGATGCTCGTTACCGCGGGGCTGAACGATCCGCGCGTCGCGTTCTTCGAGCCCGCCAAGTGGGTGGCGAAGCTGCGTGCGCTGAAGACCGATGCCAGCCCGCTGCTGCTGCGCACGAACATGGGCGCCGGGCATTTCGGCGCGTCGGGGCGCTACGATCGGCTGCACGAGCTCGCGCTGCGCTACGCGTTCATCGTGAGCACGATCGGGATCGACGGCACGCCGCCGCCGTCGCCGGCCACGAATCCATGAGTGCGGCGGCGCACGTTGTTCGGCGCCGCTGCGACGACTAGCTTTCGGGGCGCACGGCGATAGCCGCGCGCCCCGTTCCTTTACCGAGCGAGATCGAGATCTTTATGTCCGACCCCGCCCGCACGCCTGTCATCGTCGCCGCCGTCCGCACGCCGATCGGCCGCTTCCTCGGCGGGCTCGCCCCGCTCAGCGCCTCCGACCTCGGGGCGATCGCCATCCGCGCGGCGCTCGCGCGCAGCCGCGTGAACGCCGCCGACATCGACGAAGTGATCATGGGCAATGTGATCCAGGGCGGCGTCGGCCAGGCGCCGGCGCGCCAAGCGGCGATCAAGGCCGGCGTCCCCGCGATCGTCCCCTCGGTCACCATCAACAAGGTGTGCGGCTCGGGCCTCAAGGCGGTCATGCTCGCCGCGCAGTCGATCAAGGCGGGGGACCAGCAGGTGGTGGTCGCGGGCGGTCAGGAGTCGATGTCGAACGCGCCCTTCTACGTGTACGGCATGCGCGAGGGGGTGAAGTTCGGCGATCGCGCGCTGGTGGACGGGCTGATCAGGGACGGACTCTGGTGCTCCTTCTGCGACGTGCACATGGGCGGACACGCCGAGTACACGGCGAAGAAAGCGGGGCTCACGCGCGCGATGCAGGATGAGTTCGCGCTCGCCTCGCACCGGAAGGCGGTGGCCGCGATGGATCACGGGCGCTTCGCCGACGAGATCGTGCCGGTGGAGGTCCCGGGGAAGCAGGGTCCGACGATGATTAACACCGATGAGTCGCCGCGGCGCGATACGTCGCTCGAGGTGCTCGCCAAGCTCAAGCCCGCCTTCCCCAACGACGCGCCGAAGGACATGCGCCCCGACGAGCTGACGGTCACCGCCGGCAACGCGCCGGGACTCAACGATGGCGCCTCCGCGCTCGTGGTCGTGTCCGAGGCGTACGCCACCGCGCACGGCCTCAAGCCGATGGCGCGGATCACCGGCTACGCCACCGGCGGCGGCGAGCCGCGGGAAATCTTCTTCGCGCCCATCGTGGCCGTGGAAAATCTCATGAAGAAGACGGGCGCCGCGATCACCGACTACGATCTCATCGAGGCGAACGAGGCCTTCGCGGCGCAGGCGCTCGCGAACGGCAACGCGCTCCACTGGAATTGGGAGCGCGTGAACGTGAATGGCGGCGCGATCGCGCTCGGTCACCCGATCGGCGCGAGCGGTGCCCGCGTGCTCACCACTTTGTTGTACGCCCTGCGCCAGCGCGGCAAGCGGACGGGTCTCGCCACCCTCTGCCTCGGCGGCGGGAACGCGGTAGCCCTCAGCGTGGAGACGATGAACTGATGACCGACTCGACGATGGTGCTCGCGCGCAGCCGGGGACAGACCGCGCTGCTCATTCTCGGCTTCGCCCTCGCGACGGCCCTCGCCGCGCAGGCGGCGCTGCCCATTCCCGGCACGCCGGTGCCGCTCGCACTCGCGCCGCT
The DNA here is from genome assembly GCA_043762555.1 of Gemmatimonadaceae bacterium. Classification (GTDB taxonomy): domain Bacteria; phylum Gemmatimonadota; class Gemmatimonadetes; order Gemmatimonadales; family Gemmatimonadaceae; genus DATKOH01. Next base: position 5,049 of record JAYUMO010000086.1, read on the forward strand.
CGCCGTGGTGCTCGCGGGACTCTGGCTGGGGCCCGCCGCGGGCGCGGCGAGCATGGCGCTCTATCTGCTCGCGGGCGCCGCCGGCCTGCCGGCGTTCGCACCGGTCGGCCTCCCCGGCGCCGCGCGCTTGCTCGGGCCGACGGGCGGCTACCTGCTCGCCTATCCGGCGGCGGCGGCGGTCGTGGGGCTCATCGCGCGGCGATTTCCGCGCGCGCCGGGCCGCATTCTCGCGGCGCTGGCCGGCATGGTGGTCATTCACGCCGGGGGTGTCGCGCAGCTCGCGTTGCTCACCGGGTCCGTGGCCACCGCCGCCGCGCTCGGCTCGGCGCCCTTCGTGGTCGTGGATGCGATGAAGGCGGTGGTGGCGGGTCTCCTCGCGCCGAGTCGCGCCGCGCGCGCGTGACCGCGCGGCAGCTCTTCTACGCGTCGAACGACGCCCTCAGGGCGCCGTGGCGCGTCGCGCTATTCCTTGCGATCCTGGTCGCCTTGTTCCAGGTGCTCGAGAAGGTCGCGATCCGCCTCTGGCCGACGCCGGGGCTCCTCGCGCAGTCGGCGCGCGGCTACGGCTCTGCGCTCGTCGCGCTGATCGCATCGCACGCGATCATGCTCCGCGCGGTGGACAGGCGCGCGTGGTCGACGGTCGGGCTCGGCCGGTCGCAGGCCGCGCCGCCGCTGCTCGGCGCCGGACTCGCCTTCGGTGCCCTGGGCATCCTCGTCCCCTCCGGCCTGCTGCTGCTCGCGCATTGGCTGCGGCCGGCTCCGCCCACGGCCGCCGACGGGAGCGCGCCGCTCTTCGCGCTCCAGATGGCGCTCTTCTTCCTGCCGCAATCGCTGTGTGAGGAGATGCTGTCGCGCGGCTACATCTTCGCGGCGATCCGCGAAGGGGCGGGGACTGGGTGGGCGCTCGCGCTCACGGCGCTCCCCTTCGCCGCGATGCATCTCTGGAATCCCGGCGCCGATGCGCAGTCGTTCAC
>JAYUMO010000087.1:0-8177 GCA_043762555.1 Gemmatimonadaceae bacterium
CCCGCGGCGCACTCCGCCGCCGAACGCCTCGCGCTGCCGCTCGCCACCCGATCGTTCTGGGGACACGGCGGCATCGGGAGCCAAAGCCAGACGCCGCTCTATCGGTTGCCGTCGGTGGACCGCCTCGCCCTCGAAATGGCGGCCAACGAGGACGTGGAGCGCCGCGCGATGGCCGGCGAGCTCGCCGAGCTGCGCGAGGCGTGGAAGGAAGCGGAGGAGATCGCGGCGATCGCGGACGACCTGTTCGTCGGCGATGCGCTCGAGGAATTCAAGCGGCGGTACTATCTCGGGTTGCGCACCGAGAGCTAGTCGTGTTCTTGAGCGCGAGGGGGCGCGAGACCCGCCGCGTCGCCCACTTCCCCGCGCTACCGCCGCAGCAGCTTGAACGCGTGGTTCCAGCCGCCGCTGCGGAGTCCACAGAGCACCCACACTCTGTACATCGCCTCGAGCAGCTGCGCGTCCTCCATCCCGCCGATATCGATCGTCGGCCATCCGAAGCGCTGGCAGATCGCCGTCACCGTGCGCTTCGCGTCGTCGTCATTGCCGCAGATGAACATATCGGGTGGGCCGCCGGGGAACTCCGGGTTCACCATGTGCGCCGTGCCGACCGTGTTGAACACCTTGACGACGCGCGCCTTGGGCAGCAAGCGCTGCACCCGTTGGCCGCCCGAGTCCCGATGGCCGAGCGCGAACGCGGGGGGCGCTTTGGCCGTGAAGACGAGCGGATTGGTCACATCCATGACAACCTTCTCTCCGATCACCGCCGGCCGCGCGAGTTTGATCGCGTTCTCGGTCCCGCTCCAGAGGGTGGCGAGCACGATCACGTCGCCGAACTCGGCCGCTTGGACGAACGTCCCGGCACTCGCGCGCCTTCCCGTCGCCGCTACCCAGGCGCGCGCCTTCGCATTCGCGGCGTCGCGCGCACCCATCATCACGTCGTCGCCGGCGTCGGCGAAGCCCGTGCCAAGCGTACGCCCAACGGCACCCGTCCCCAGAACGCCGATCTTCATCGTGTCACCTCCGTAGGCATGCTATTGGCACAACCCGACCGTGGCGAGTTGGGCATCTCACCGCCCTTCCAGCATCCGCTTCACGTCCTCCGGCATCTCCCCCGTCAGCTCCCACCGCAGCAACGACGCCGGCACGAGCCCGGCATCATTGAAGGCATCCATGAACTGCCGCATCGAGAAGCTGTCGCCGAGCTGTGCCTTCCGCGCCGCGAGCAGCATCTCGAATTGCATCTTCCCGATGATGTAGCTCGTGCCGTAGCCGGGCTGCTCCAGATACAGGTGCTGCTCGCCCCGCACCAGATTCCCCTTCAGGCTGAGCCACCCACGCGGCGTGTTCGCCGAGGCGAATTCGGACGCCTGCTCGAGCGTGTACTCGTTGCTCGTCATGCGCAGGTCGCCGAGCGCCCGCGCCGCCCGCTCGGCGAGCAGGATGTAGATGAGCTCGCGGGTGCGCGGCCGCGCATCGAACATCCCGGCCTGCATCATCACCTCTTCCCACGCCGTCGCGAAGCCTTCGGTGCGCGTGTTGAACATGTTGTAGAGCAGGGGGCCGCGGCGGACCGGGTCCGGGTTCGGATCGTTCGCCATTCGGCCGATGTCGATCCAGTGGTAGCCATGCGTGCGCATCACTTCCGGGTCGCGGTAGTCCACCTCCGTGAAGAACTCGAAGGGAGGCGGCGAGTACGCGCCGATCTGCGCGCGCATCGCGGGGTCCATCCACTCCGTCACGGTCAGGATGTCGCGATCCTTGAGGAACGCCATGTACTCGGTGACCGCGGCGTTGAAGCGGCGCGTGTGCTCCGCGGCGCTCGAGACGACGGCCTGCGGCGGCAACTTGAGCTTGGCGTGCTTCATCTCCTCGAGCGCCAGGAGCGCGCGCGATCGCGCGAGCTCGGTCTCCATCAGTGTCACCTCGTCCTGCCAGGTGAACGGCACGAGCTGCACGTTCCGAAGATACCAGTTGTAATTCTCCACGCCGATGCCCGACGTCCCGGTCTTCGACGGCGCCTGCTCGTCGAGCCACTTCGCGAACTGGTCGGTGGCCTCCTTCGCGCGCTGCACGTCGGCCCTGAGGTCGCCCGGCGCATCCGCCGCCAACGTTCCCAACTTGGCCAGCTCCGCGCTCTGCTCCTTCACGCTCTGCGTCCCGTAGATCCAGAGGTCCTTCGCGTTGCCCACGAGATTGGTCCGCGCCTGCTCGAGGAGCGTCGGGATCACACGGACGCCTGAGTCCATGCGCGCCGCCTGCGCCGCGGTGAGCGGGAAGGCGTAGCTCCACACCTCCACGGCGCCGTCCGCATGCGGTCCCTCGCGCGCCGGTTGATCGCTCCGGTCGCCGAACATGGTCACGTAGAAGGCCGGGTCCTCGAGCCACGGCTTGAGCACCCCATGATCGAAGTCCAACCCGTTCATCTCGGCGCGCACCACCTGCCAGCTCACCTGCTGGTGAATCGGCCAGCCGGCGGTGTCGATGGCGGTGAGGCGTTTCTGGAACGACTCGAGCTCGCGATGCTGCGCCACCATCGCGGCGCGCGTGTAGTCGGGGACACCCGCGACGACCTTCGGCCGCTGGAAGGCGCGCCAGTCGGCGAAGAGCGCGGTCAAGTCGGAGAACTTCGCGGTCGCCGGCGCCCGCGTCCCGGCGCCGCCGCAGCCCAGCGCAGCGCCGGCGATGAGGAGGGAAAGGCAATTGGCGAACGAACGTGCGCGTCGATCGGCGAGCGGTCGGAACATCGGACGGTCCCCTGGAATGGCGGTCGCCGGAGAATGTGGGCCGGGCCGGCAGGAAACCGCAATGAGACGCCCCCGGAAGGGCTGCCGAGACCCTATGGCGCCGCGCGCGACTGAGCTATTATGTCGGTCCGGCCGCCGCACTGGTCGTCCGGCCCCGGCCTCGCACGCGCTCCTCCACCAAGTAAATTCCTCCACCGCGCTCCGCCCATGACCGCGCTCTGGCTCCCCCTCATCCTGCTGCTCGCTCCCCAGCCTCTCGCCGGCCCGGTCGCCGCTGAGCCGACCACGCTCAAGATCACGGTGGACTCCGCACGCCATCAGGTGCTGATCGTCGCCGGTCCGTTCGATCTCGTGCGCGCCGCCCGAATGGAAGGCGTGGGTCACCCGATGGACCACTCGGCAGGCAGCCGGATGATGCGCTTCGGCTGGCCCGTGAACGGCTATCTGCACGGCGCCGAGATCCAGCTCGTGGATGCGCAGGGAAGGCCGCTGCCGCGGGAAGTGCTCCACCACCTGGTGATGTACAATTTCGACCGGCGGCAGCTGGTGCACGAATCGGTGGAGCGGCTCTTCGGCTTCGGCCAGGACACGAAGCCGATCGTTCTTCCGGCCGGGGTCGCCGCGCCACTGCGGCTCGGCGAACACCTCGGCTTCCTCATCGTCTGGCACAACGACACGGGGCAGGAGATCCAGGGCGCCTACGTTCGGATGACAATTCCGTATCTGCCGCCGCGCGACGTGAAGGTGCCCGTGCTCCCATTCTATGTGGACGTCCACAATGTGAACGGCAGCGACAATATGTTCGATCTTCCCGGTGGCCGCTCCGAGCGGTCCTATGAATTCACGCTGCCCGTCGGCGGGCGGCTGATCATGGCGGGCGGTCACATGCACGACTACGGCGTCTCGGTGCGTCTCGTGGACGTGGCGTCAGGCAAGGTGCTGGTCAAGTTGACCACGGTGCGCGATTCCGCGAACATGGTGCTGAGCACGAACCGCTTCATCTTCGGCTTCAACGACGACGCGCTCGCGCTCGCGGCGCACCATCCGTACCGCATCGTGGCGGAGTACCGCAACACGTCCGGCCACGCGATCCCGAGCGGCGGGATGGCGCACATCAATGGCGTCATCCAGCCGAGCGACGTCGCGGCGTGGCCGAAGGTGGACGTGAACGATCCGGAGACCAAGAAGGATCTCGCCACACTGCCCCCGGATCTCGGGGCTGAGGCGGACGAGCACGCCGGTATGCGGATGGACATGCTTTTGTCGGCGCCGATGCCGATGCCCATGCCGGCGCCCGCCGGACGGGATACGTCCACCCGGCCGCGGCGCGAGTAGTCGCGGCTCCATCGACGGAGCGACGCCCGGCGCCGATCCCGCGCCGGGCGTCATATTTTTTTTCTTTTCACCTCAGGTCGCCGCGCCACCGCCGTCGCGCCTCGCGCTCCCGTACCGCCGGCCCTAGATTGGCTCGTCATGTCCGACCTCCAGTCGCGTCTCCAGACCGCCCTCGGCGACGCCTATCGGATCGATCGCGAGCTGGGCGGCGGCGGGATGTCGCGCGTCTTCCTCGCGCACGAGAGCGCGCTCGGCCGCCGCGTCGTGGTGAAGGTACTGCCGCCGGAGATGGCCGCCGGCGTCAACATTGAACGCTTCCGCCGCGAGATCCAGCTCGCCGCGTCGCTGCAGCATCCGCACATCGTGCCGCTGCACGCCGCGGGACAGGTGGGCGATCTCTTCTATTACACGATGCCGCTGGTGGAGGGCGAGTCGCTGCGCGCGAAGATGTCGCGCGAAGGCGAGCTGCCGGTGGGCGACGCGATCCGCATCCTCCGCGATGTGGTGGACGCGCTCGCCTACGCGCACGCGCACGGCGTCGTGCACCGCGACATCAAGCCGGACAACATCCTCATCTCCGGCCACCACGCCGTGGTCACCGACTTCGGCGTCGCGAAGGCGGTGAGCGCGTCGAGCGGCAGCTCGTCGCTCACCTCGCTCGGCGTCGCGCTAGGGACGCCGGCCTACATGGCGCCGGAGCAGGCCGCCGCCGATCCGCACGTGGATCACCGCGCCGATCTCTACGCGCTGGGCGCGATGGCGTACGAGATGCTCTGCGGCCGCCCGCCCTTCAGCGGGATGACGCCCCAGCAGGTACTCGCCGCGCACGTGACGCTCGCGCCGGCGCCGCTCTCGTCGCAACGCGCGTCGGTGCCGCCGGCGCTCAACGCGCTCGTCATGCGTTGCCTGGAGAAGAAGCCGGCCGACCGCGTGCAGCACGCCGACGATCTGCTCTCGCAGCTCCAGGCGATGGCGACGCCGAGTGGCGGGATGGTGCCGACGGGCGCGACCCCCGCGGTGAGCTCCGGCGTGGAAGCGGCGCTGCGCCGCGCGCACCCGCTGCGCGTCACCGTCGCCTTCGGACTCGCGTCGGTGGCGGTGCTCGCCGTGGTCTTCCTCCTCCGCAATAAACTCGGGCTCCCGGACTGGGTCTTCCCGGGGGCGATCGCACTGCTTGCGATCGGATTGCCGATCATGCTCAAGACCGGCCGGATGGAGCGCGCGCGGGCGCAAGCGCAGGCGACCGGCGCCTTCGTGCCGCCGCCCACGGGGATGGCGCAGCTCTTCACCTGGCGCAAGGCGATCCTCGGCGGCGTGCTCGCCTTCACCGCGCTCACGATCGTCGTGGGCGCGTACACGGCGATGCGCCTGCTCGGCATCGGCTCGGTGGGCACGCTCCAGGCGAAGGGGCTGCTCAAGGAGAAGCAGCCCATCATTCTCGCCGAATTCGTGAACCGCTCGTCGGACTCGACACTCGGCCCCACGCTCACCGAGGCTTTCCGCGTCGACCTCTCGCAATCGCAGAGCGTGAAGCTCGTGGACGCGGGGGTGGTGAGCGATGCGCTCAAGCGGATGAACAAGCCGCCGTCGGCCGCGCTCACGCCGTCGCTCGCCGGCGAAGTCGCGGCGCGCGAGGGAGTGAAGGCCGTCGTCGTCGGCGAGATCGATCCGGTGGGCAAGAGCTTCGTCGTCTCGGCCAAGGTCGTCTCGGCCGCGGACGGCGCCGTGCTCACCGCCGTGCGCGAGAACGCCGCGAGCGACGCGGAGCTCATCCCCGCACTCGACCGGCTGTCGCGCGGGTTGCGCGAGCGGATCGGCGAGTCGCTCGTCACCATCCGCGCCGACGAACCATTGGCGCACGTCACCACGGGCTCGCTCGACGCGCTGCGGAAGTACACGCAGGCGCTACAACGACAGGACGAAGGGCGCGATGAGGCCGCGGTGGTCCTGCTCCGCGAGGCGGTGGCGATCGACACCGGATTCGCGACGGCGTGGCGCAAGCTCGCGGCGATGCTCGGGAATGTGAACGCGTCACTGACCGAGGTGGTGGCCGCGTCCACCCGAGCCTACCAGAACCGTGGCCGCCTGCCTGAACTCGAGAGGCAATCGACGATCGCCTGGTATCACGATGTGGTGGACTACGACGTACCGAAGACGATCGCCGCGTACCGCGCGATGCTCGCCCTCGATCCGGAGAGCGAGGTCGCTCTCAACAACCTCTCGATCAAGCTCTGGGAGCGCGGGCTGTACGCGGAGGCCGAGAGTCTGGCGGTCCGTTGCCTCGACCTGGGCTACGCCGGTTACTGTTACTTGCACGCGATCCGCGCTCAGGTAGCGCAGGATCGCTATGCCGCCGCGGACTCGACGATCGCGCGCTACGGCAAGCAGTCCCCGCACGACCCGGGCTACCCGGGCAACCGGTTCGCCCTGGTGAGCATGCGCGGCGACTACGCCGCCGCGGAGCGCATCGCCCGCGAGTTGCAGCAGGCTGAGCGCGCCAGCCCGCTCTGGCAGGAGCGCACCGCGCAGTACCTGGCGGCGGTGGCCGGCGTGCAGGGGCAGCTCGCGAAGGCGGAGCAGAACTTCCGCATCGCGGCCGCCGTCGCGGAATCGCGCGGCATTTATGGCGAGTATCTCCTGAACGTCGCGCAGATGGTGGCGTTCGAACTCCGCCACCGGAATCGGCCCACCGACGCGCTAGCGCAATTACAAGCGGCGCTCGCGAAGCACCCGCTCGCCACGATGGATCCGATGGACCGGCCGTACTCGAACCTGGCGCGCGCGTACGCGACGGCGGGCCGCGTCGACGAGGCGCAGCGCCTGATGGCGGAGTACGCGCGCACGGTGCCGCCGGGGGTGGTCCGCACCGACCCCGATCGGTACGCGGCCGCCGGAGACATTGCGTTGGCGCAGGGCCACGTCCGCGACGCGATGGCCGCCTACGCGTCCTGGCGCGAGGACAACGGCTGCCGCATCTGCGGCCTACTCGAGAGCGCCGATGCCGCCAAGCGCGCGGGCGAGCCCGACTCCGCGCGCGCGTACCTGGAGCGCTTTCTCTCGATCAACCAGCCCTTTCGCGTCTTGGGTGACCAGTACAGCCTCGCGGCCACCTACCAGCGCCTCGGCGAACTCTACGAAGCGAAGGGTGACCGCAAACAGGCGGTGCAGTACTACCTGAAGCTCACCGACCTCTGGAGGACCGCCGACCCCGAGCTCCAGCCGATCGTGCGCGATGCGCATGCTCGGATAGCGCGGCTCACTGCGGAGCATTAGGGAACGGCGGGTCTCGGCACTCGGCACTCGGCACTCGGCACTCGGCACTCGGCGCTCGGCGCTCGGCACTCGGCGCTCGGCAGATAGTAGTGCGTAGGGGCTCGTGGGCCCACGCCCCACTCGCCGCCGAGTGCCGAGTGCCGAGACCGGCCGTTTCCGAGACCGGTAGTTGCCTCTGCGCCACCACCCTGCGAAATTACCCGAATCCCCCCAAGGAGCCCCACCCATGCGGCACGCCCCCGTGCTTCTCCTATTGGCCGGCGTCATGGCCTGCGAGAAGATCGGCTCCGGCGGCGGCACCAGCGCCTCCAAGCCGGACTCGATCACGATGCTCAATACCAAGCTCGCGCAGACCAAGGCCGTGGCCGCGCAGCAGGATTCACTGCTTCAGGGCTTCCAGCAGACCACCCAGCTCCTCGCCGACATCGACAAGGAGCTTTCGAATGTGAAGGGCCTCAAGTCGCACGTCCCCCTCGACACCAAGGGCGAGGGGCAGAACGATCCGCAGGCCGCCTATCGCGCGAGCCTCGTCGGCAAGGTGCAGGAGGTGACGGCGTTGCTGCAGCAGAGCCGCGAGCGCGTCAAGGCGCTGAGCGACAAGAACGCCGGGCTCGCCACCAAGGTCGCGACCTACGAGCAGCAGATCGCCAGCTTCGAGCAGATCATGGACCAGAACAAGCAGCAGCTGGCCGCGCTCAACATCAAAGTGGACAGCCTCACCACGGTGAACACCGAGGTCACCACGCAGAAGGCCGCGGTGACCGACACGATGCTCGCGCTGCGGAAGACGGAGAACACCGTTTACTTCGTGGTCGGCACCAAGGA